>CACYFH010000026.1 GCA_902773635.1 uncultured Ruminococcus sp.
CGAGGTCAAAGCGTACCTACTGGATACGCTTACCGAGAACGGCGAGCGACGACGCAACGCAATAAATGTTAAAGTGTTTTAATGAAACTTAGTATGACAGGTCAAAATCAGCTTGGTTTATCCTAGCACAAAACCTCGGGGAAGTCAAGAAAGGCTCCCGTGCCGGGAGCCTTGGAGCGTGTCGAAAAAGTATAGAAGTCATTGCGAGGCTCTTCAGAGCCGTGGCAATCCCCTTGTCATTAATGTCTTGAACAGTGATCTTCTGCGTCTATTAGGGGGATTCCCACGTCGGGCTTAATCGCCCTCCTCGGAATGACGATGGGTTTTTCTACAGACTGAAAGGCTCCCGTGACGGGAGCCTTGGATCTTGTTTAATTCAGCAGATAGATGCCCAGGTTCAGGTAGCTTGCGAACAGCACCCACGCGATATACGGGAGCTGTAATAGACCCGCGAGCCTGTCGCGGCGATAGAACCGCACCGCCATCGTGATGACCAGGATATCCAGCACGACGATCCAGATGAACGCGAACAGTCTCCATTTGAGCACAAAGAAGAATACAGGCCACAGCAGATTCACGACGAGCTGACCGTAGTACACGCCCTCGGTCGTGCCGTCGCTCAGGTCGGCGGCCTTGAGCATACCGTGCGATATCCCCATCAGCGCGTACAGGATCGACCAGGCGATGGGGAAGAGGAGAGAGGGCGGCGCAAGCGGCGGCTTCTCGAGCATCGCGTAGTCCATAGAGCCTGAGGTCAGCAGTCCCACGATCGCGCCGAGCACCAGCGGTACGGCGATCGAGACGGCGTAGGTCTTGACCTTCTCCCAATTGATACTGATTGACATGAATAAAACCCCTTCAACATGTTTTCTTCCATATGATATGCCGATCTTCTCGGTTTTATTCACGCAAGCAAAATGAGCGCTCCCGCAGGAACGCTCATTTCGCTTTAGGATTTAAATTAACATGAAAAAAGTAGTGGATAGCTGGTTAGTTGAATCTGAGTTACGCCGTAAGACTCTCTTTGCCGAACATGTTCAGACGGAAGAGCTTGCTCTCGTCGGAAATGTTGTCGCATCGGATGAACGCCTCGGTGATTTTGCCGCCCTCGATCAGCCTTGTCAGTCCCACTAACTGACTGAGCTTGCTCTTGAGGTTCAGCTTGTCGCCCTCGTGGGTAACGAGATAAACGTTGCCCTCGCAGGTGTCGAGAACGTCCAGAAACTCAGAAACGTCTACGTTGTGCAAACTCATGACGGATGTCATCATCGTCTACACCTCCTGTTCTGTTGAAACAGACCGATCATCTTGGCCGCATGATCGGGTGCCAGGTCCCTCACCTGACACCATTATTATATCCGCTTTTTCGTGAAAGTCAACAACTAATTTATATTTTCTTTGTACAAGACGCTATAAGCGTGTGAATATTATATAATTCAAACGTTAAAATACTGTGAATGTTTCACAAGAGTGAGGAGCGGATTATTTCTTATCTGACATCATTTTTATGCGATTTTGTAGATTTTATCTATTTCCGCAAGATGAAATATTCGATTTCTGTCATTCCCGCCGAAAATGCTTTTTGGGCTTGAAAAACGAGGAATAAAGCCGTTTTTCGCCATTGTTAGGGTGATTTTGAGAAAGATAAAAGGGCATGCGTGCCCCCTTGCTTTATGTGCCGATTTTTGCTACAATAGCAGAAGAAAAGCAATTTCCGGAGGTAAACTATGTTAAACGAGCAATACAGAATCTATCAGAGCGGCACGGATATCCGCGGCGTGGCGAGCGAGGGCGTCGAGGGCGAGCCGGTCAACCTGACCGACGAGGTGCTCTCGGGAATGGCGGACGGCTTCATTCTCTGGGCGCAGGAGAAGCTGAATAAGCCCGCGTCGGAGCTGACGGTCTCCGTCGGCCGCGACTGCCGCATTTCCGGCGAGCATATCGCCGAGATCGTGATCAGACAGCTTGTCGCGGCGGGCGTGAAGGTCTATAGCTGCGGACTGGCGTCCACGCCGTCCATGTTCATGACGACCGTTGACCTCGGCTGTGACGCGGCGATCCAGATCACCGCTTCTCACCACCCCTTCAACCGCAACGGTCTGAAATTCTTCATCCGCTCCGGCGGTCTTGATCACGATGACATCGGCGCGATCCTGCAGCATGCCCAGGACGGCGATAAGCCCGCTCCCGCTGACGGCGGCGCGGTCGAGAGCATCCGTTATATGGAGCGCTACTGCGCCCATCTGCGCGATCTCGTGAAGCGCGAGGTCAACGCGGAGGACTACGACCATCCGCTCAGCGGTTTCCATATCGTCGTTGACGCGGGCAACGGCGCGGGCGGCTTCTATGCGTCTGAGGTACTCGAGCCTCTCGGCGCGGACACGGCCGGCTCCCGCTATCTCGACCCGGACGGCATGTTCCCGAACCACGTCCCCAACCCTGAGAACGCGAAGGCGATGGAATCCATCTGCGAAGCGGTCCTCGAGAGCAAAGCCGACCTCGGCGTGATCTTTGATACTGACGTCGACCGCGGCGGCGCTGTGGATCAGTTCGGTAAGGAGATCAACCGCAACCGTCTGGTTGCTCTCGCGGCGGCGCTGGCGCTGGAGAACAACCCCGGCGGCACGATCGTCACCGATTCCATCACCTCCACCGGGCTGAATGAATTTATCGAGAAGCACCTCGGCGGCGTGCATTACCGCTATCGCCGCGGTTATAAAAACGTCATCAACAAGGCGCAGGAGCTGACCGCACAGGGCGTCTGCGCCCCGCTTGCGATCGAGACCTCCGGCCACGCCGCGATGCAGGAGAATTACTACCTCGACGACGGCGCGTATCTGTGCACCAAGATCATCATCAAAGCGGCTCAGCTCAGACAGAAGGGTGAGAGCCTGGAGAGCCTGCTTGCCGATCTGAAAGAACCGGCAGAAGCCTGCGAGATCCGCATCAAGATCACCGATAAGGATTTCAGAGCGACCGGCGAGCGCGTCATCAAGGAGCTGGAAGCCTTTGCACAGGCGCAGTCCGACTGGCATATCGCCCCCGACAACCGCGAGGGCATCCGCGTCAGCTTCGACAAGGATGGCGGCGACGGATGGTTCCTGCTGAGATTATCCGTCCACGACCCGATCCTCCCGCTGAACATCGAGAGCGATTCAAAGGGCGGCGTCGAGATCATCCGCGAGAAGGTCATGTCCTTCCTGAAAACCCAGAGCGGTCTGGCATTATAATATCGTATATGGGACGGTCGCAAACGCGGCCGTCTTTTTTATATAATGAATCTTGACAAATACCCCTAGGGGGTATATAATTGCTTATAGAAGATACCCCTAGGGGGTATATAATCACATACGATAATCATTTGGGGTGATACTATGCCGTGTGAGCATTGTTTGCAGGAGAAGAAAACGCTCCGCTCTGAGGAAGAGAAGAAGTGCCTGATCAACCGTCTCTCGCGTCTGGAGGGACAGATCAGGGGCATCCGCAATCTGGTGGAGAACGACGCTTACTGCGTGGATATCCTCACCCAGAGCGCGGCGGCGAAGGCGGCTTTCTCCGCCTTTAACCGCGAGCTGCTCCGCCGCCATGTGGAGGGCTGCGTGGTGCGCGATATCAAGGCGGGAGAGGAAGGCACCGTCGACGAGCTGATGGATATCATCGGCAAGCTCATGAAGTGAGAGGAAACAAATGGAACGATATGACGTAGGCGGCATGAGCTGTGCGGCGTGCTCCGCGCGGGTCGAGAAAGCCGTCAGCGGCGTGGAGGGCGTGACCTCCTGCAACGTGAGCCTCCTGACGAACTCCATGACCGTTGAGGGCAGCGCGAGCGAGGAGAGTATCATCCGTGCTGTCGAGCACGCGGGCTACACCGCAAAGGCGCAGAATAGCGCTCAGACGAAGCAAAGCAAAATCAAAATAGAAAAGCCGAACGAGGTCAAGCCGCTGGTACAGCGGTTCGTGATCTCCCTTGTGCTCCTGCTGATCCTGATGTATTTTTCGATGGGGCATGTGATGTGGGGCTTCCCGCTTCCCGCGTTCTTTGTGCACAATCACATCGCGATCGCGCTGGTGCAGTTGATCCTGAGCGCCGCGATCATGGTGATCAACAAGCGTTTTTTCATCAGTGGATTTCGCGGGATCATCCACCGTGCGCCGAATATGGATACGCTCGTGTCTTTAGGCTCTGCCGCGTCCTTCATCTGGAGTGTCTATGAGCTGTTCGCGATGACGGTCGCCGACGGTGAAGCGCAGATGTCGCTCCTGCACGGGCTGTACTTCGAGTCCGCGGCGATGATATTGGTGCTGATCACGCTCGGAAAGATCTTAGAAGCGCACAGCAAGGGCAAAACAACCGACGCCCTGCGCGCGCTGATGGATCTCAGCCCCAAGACGGCGGTCATCGAGCGCGGCGGCAAGGAGACCGAGGTTCCGATCGAGGAGGTAAAGATCGGTGATATCTTCCTCCTGCGTCCGGGCATGAGCGTCCCTGTCGACGGCGTTGTCATCGACGGCGAGAGCACGATGGACGAGAGCATGCTGACCGGCGAGAGCATCCCTGTGGAGAAGGCTGCCGACAGCGAGGTCTACTCCGCAACGCTGAACCGAAGCGGCTTCATCCGCTGCCGCGCAACAAGGGTTGGGGAGGACACCACCCTCAGCCAGATCATCCGCACGGTCTATGAAGCAAGCTCCACCAAGGCGCCGATCGCGCGCATCGCGGATAAGGTGTCCGGCATCTTCGTCCCGGTCGTGATCGGGATCGCGCTCGTGACCTTCGTGATCTGGCTGTTGACGGGAGCGGAGTTCGCTTCCGCGTTGGAGAGAGGTATCTCCGTTCTGGTGATCAGCTGTCCGTGTGCGCTGGGGCTTGCGACGCCCGTTTCCATCATGGTCGGCAACGGCGTCGGCGCGAAGGCAGGCATCCTGTTCCGCAACGCGGAGGCGTTGGAGACTGCCGGAAAAACCCAGATCATCGCGCTGGATAAGACCGGCACGGTCACCAAAGGCGAGCCGACCGTGACGGATATCCTTCCTGCCAATGATATTTCCGAAAAAGAATTATTGCGGATCGCCTACAGCATAGAGAAGATGAGCGCCCATCCGCTCGCGGAGGCGGTGACGGCATATGCTGAGGAACGCGGACTGACCGCGCTTGCATGCGAGAGCTTCCGCAATCTCTCCGGTCACGGCTTGGAGGGCGTGATCGGCGGCGAGACTGTCTACGCCGGTTCTCTGCGCTTTATCCGCACCAAAGCCTCCGTCAGCGCGGAGATGACCGAGAAGGCGAGAGCCCTTGCCGACAGCGGTAAGACCCCGATGCTGTTCGCAAAGGGCGGCAGACTGCTCGGTATGATCGCCGCCGCAGACACCGTGAAGGACGACAGCAAGACGGCTGTCGAGGAGCTCGACGAGCTCGGCGTGCGCGTGGTGATGATCACCGGCGACAACGCGCGTACCGCGAAGGCGGTCGGTGACAGTGTCGGCATCGAGCGCGTTTACGCGGGCGTTTTGCCCTCCGGCAAGAGCGATATCATCACAGAGCTGAAGCAGTACGGCAGGACTGCGATGGTCGGCGACGGCATCAACGACGCGCCCGCTCTGACAGCGGCGGACACCGGCGTCGCGATCGGCTCCGGCTCGGATATCGCGATCGACTCCGCGGACGTCGTGCTGGTCGGATCAAGGTTGAGCGAAGCCGCCGCGGCGATCCGTCTCTCCAGACAGACCCTCCGCAATATCCACCAGAACCTTTTCTGGGCATTCATCTATAACGTCATCGGCATCCCGCTCGCGGCGGGCTTGTGGATCCCGATCTTCGGGATCGCGCTGAATCCGATGTTCGGCGCGGCGGCGATGAGCCTCAGCTCCTTCTGCGTCGTGACCAACGCTTTGCGGCTGAATCTCTTTGATCCGCACAAGCGCAGAAAAAGCAAAAAGGCGGCGGTAACCTTACCCGCCGCAGAGAATATTGAAGAAAAAGGAGAAGTAAAAATGATCCAGACGACCGTAAAAGTAGAGGGCATGATGTGCCCGATGTGCGAGAAGCATGTGACCGAAGCCATTCAGAAGGCGTTCCCCGAGGCGACCGAGGTCAAGGCGTCTCATGTTGAGGGAAAGGTAGACGTCACCTCTCCCGCCGCTCTCGACGCTGACACGCTGATGAAAACCATCAACGACAGCGGCTACAAGGCGATCGGTATAGAGTAAAAAGAAGAGCGCTTCTGATGATTCGGAAGCGCTCTTTTTATATGCTTTGCTATCAATAGGTGAACGTCGACAACTGGCTCACGCCGATGGGGTACGGCGTCTCCATATCCGCCATGTACCGCTGGATCGCGGTTGCGTCGGAAATATCGATCTCATCGTCGCTGTCCACGTCGCTGACGTAGTCGCAGAATGTGGACTGCTCCATCTCCGCGGTGTGCCGCTGGATGGAGGTCGCGTCGACGATCGTGATCTCCTCGTCGCCGTCCGCGTCGCCTAAGAGGAATTTGCTGAATTTGACGATCACGTCGACGTCGACGGAAGCGCCCGGCGTAGACAGGGTGATGGTGGTTCTGCCCTCGCCAACGCCGTAGTAGATCCTGTGGTTATCCTCGCCGTAGAGATAAATTCCCGCTACAGTACCGTCAGCGGTTTTCCAGTCGATCTCCGGCGCGCTTTTCGTGAGCATGGAGCTTGCCGTTACGTTGAAGTCAGCGCCCCAGCGGGGTCTGATCATGATGGTCTTGCTGTCAGGTTCGATCTCGGAGAGAGAGAACAGATTTGCGGTATAGTCGATCGGCGCGGCAACGCCGTTTTTGGTAAGTCCGTCGATATGAACGGTGAGCGTATCGTCTGCGATAAAATCAGTCGCCTTGAAGATCACACATTTGTTGATGCCGTAGCCGTTGGTCTCCACATAGAAGCCCTTCTCCGGGTTACGGCTGTTGATCGTCCAGGTCTTGCCGAGCGTTTCGGAGGTGACTGTGATGTTGATTTTCTGTGCAACAGGGGCGTCATAGTCCCTGCCGAGCGTGAAGGAGAACGCCGAACCGCTGAACATCTCCAGCGGCGTATTGGGAGCCGGCCAAGCGACATAGTCGCCCGCGAACTGACCGCTGCGGCTCTTGTCGAAGGAGTACATCGCGGTGTAAGCGCCGACTCTGCCGAAGCCTGTGTACTTCATCGCGGGGTTGAGTACCCAGCGGCGGTGTCCCATAGTGTCGATATTGTTCGCGTCTGAATCGTCCATCCAGCCGTTTTGGAAGGAATATGCCAGATTCCCGAGGTTCCATCCGATGTTGGACTGACTCGCGCCCTGACGCGCGAGCTCATACAGCTCGTCTGACATGCCTTCGGGCTTTTCGGGATAGTGGGTGAGCTTGTTGTTAGCGGCGTTGACCAGCATAGCCGCCTGGGCGAGCTGACTGTAGTCGTTTTTGACCTCGACGTCAGCCGGAAGTCCCGCCACATAGCGGTAGAGATTGAGCACGGAAAGCGCTCTTTCCTCAGTTTCGGGCATCAGACTGCCGGGGACGTAGTTCGGCGCGTCCAGAGAATAGTCCTCCGCATATTGATCTTCATAGCTGAAGTCGATATCCAGCTCTCGGATCTTCGCGAGGATCTGAGCCTTTGTCGGATAATTGAGGTAATAGGGAGCGCCGGCGCCATAGTAGAAATCCGCTTCCCAATCGGTGACTGCAGAAGCCGGAGTTGTGCAGAGGGCGGCGATCACCGCTAATAACAGTATGACAGACAGGATTTTTTTCATAGGTTCAGCCCCTTCCGTATGCTCCTATTGTAACACATAGCAATCGTTTGTGCAAGATGTACAACAGAAATTAACAATGAAAATTCATATCCAGTATTTTCATCAAAGATTTTCCACGCGTGATGTGTTTTTTCAAAACAGAGACAAATACTATCGGAAAGGAGAGAATGATGATGCAAAACAGAAACGGTACATTGTTTTTTGATAAGAAGCCGTATATCAGCGGCTTTGCTTCCGTGGTCGGAAAAAAGGAAGGGGAAGGTCCTCTGCGGGAGCAATTCGACACGATCGTCCACGACAGCTATTTCGGTCAGGATACCTTCGAGAAGGCGGAGACGGAGATGATGCGAACGACAGTGAGCCTTGCTCTGCAGAAAAGCGGGCTCAGTCTCGAAAAGATTGATCTCGCCTTCTGCGGCGATCTGCTGAACCAGTGCGTCGCGTCGAGCTTCGCCATGAGCGGCTTCGGGATCCCGTATGCAGGGATCTACGGAGCCTGTTCCACGATGGCGCTGGGGCTGATGATGTCGGCGATAACGGTTGAAAGCGGCGCGGCTGAGCGGACTGTCTGTGCCGCGTCGTCCCATTACTGCACCGCCGAGCGGCAGTATCGCTTTCCGCTGGAATACGGCTCCCAGCGTCCGCCCACAGCCCAGTGGACGGTCACCGGCTGCGGCGCGTGTATCATAGACGAAGCTCCCGATTTGACCATCCCAAAGCCGTATATCCATTCCGCCTGCCCCGGTATCATCACCGACTACGCTGTTACTGACCAGAACAACATGGGCGCCGCCATGGCACCTGCTGATGTCAAGATGGGAACAAAAAATAGTTCTAAATCATCGCATTTCATGTCTTTTTACATGAAAAGAAGTCGGAAAAGTATTGAGCTTCCATCGGTCTATGGCTATTGCACCAATTGTCTGTTATGAAGTGGACTATCAGCGTTATACCATGCCTAAAATCGCATTTTACGCACAGACTTTTTTCTCACGCATTGTTAAAGATGATAATTGATCGGCAGATGATGTTGCTTATTGACAATCCGCTCTCCCGGTGCTATGATAAATTCAAACGTATAATCGAAACCGGGAGATCGACGGATGCAGGGTGACAGGCTTTTGAACAAAAATGAAATATTGGAGCGGTATTTCGGCTTTCGTACCTTTCGACGGGGTCAGGAAGAGATCGTGGACAGCCTGCTCTCCGGGCGGGACGCGCTTGCGATCATGCCGACCGGTGCGGGAAAGTCGCTCTGCTATCAGGTGCCTGCTTTGATGATGGACGGGGTCACGCTGGTGATCTCGCCGCTTATCTCGCTGATGAAGGATCAGGTGAACGCGCTGACAGCGCAGGGCGTGAGGGCGGCGTACCTCAACCGTTCGCTGACGGATGCGCAGTTCGATAAAGCTCTGTCCAATATGGCGGCGGGAGTGTACAAGATCGTCTACGTCGCGCCCGAGCGACTGAAATCCGTTCGCTTTCTCAACGCCGTAAAACGCCTGCACATTTCTCTGGTAGCGGTCGACGAGGCACACTGCGTCTCCCAATGGGGACAGGACTTTCGTCCGAACTATCTGAATATCGCCGCCTTTATTGAGGGATTGCCCATTCGCCCGATCATCGGCGCCTTCACCGCGACGGCGACGCCCGAGGTCAAGGGCGATATCGTCAGGCTCCTGCGTTTGGAGCAGCCGAAGGAAGTGACGACTGGCTTTGACCGCCCAAATCTGTTTTTCTCCGTCCTACGTCCGCATCAAAAGTCGAGGGAATTACTGCGCCTGATCGAACAGCGCAGGGACAAGAACGGGATCGTCTACTGCTCAACGCGCAAGCGGGTCGAGGAGGTCTGCGACCTGCTGTGCAGAGAGGGCTTCTCTGCGACCCGCTATCACGCGGGATTGACCGATGAGGAAAGACGGCAGAATCAGGACGACTTCGTCTATGACCGCAAGCGGATCATGGTCGCGACCAACGCCTTCGGCATGGGCATCGACAAGTCGGACGTGCGTTTTGTCATCCACTATAACATGCCGAAGAATTTGGAGAGCTATTATCAGGAGGCTGGCCGCGCCGGACGCGACGGCGAGGAAGCCGACTGTATCCTGCTGTTCGGCATGCAGGATATCGACACCGCCGAGTTTTTTGTCGACCATGCGGAGCGCAATCCCGAGTTGACGGACGAGCAAAATGAAGCCTTCCTCCAAAAAGAGCGCGAGCGCCTTGGGCACATGATTGCCTATTGCAAAACCAAGGACTGTCTCAGAGCGAACATGCTCCGCTATTTCGGTGAGGAATCTTCCGATCACTGCGGCAAATGCTCCAACTGCCTGTCGACCTTTGAGACGGTCGACGTGACGGTCGACGCGCAGAAGGTTCTGTCCTGTGTCGTGCGGACAGGGGAACGCTTCGGCGCACAGGTGATCTGTGATGTGCTCAGGGGAAAGGAATCCCAGTGGGTCAGGAGCTTCCGTCTGAACAAGCTCTCGACCTTTGATATCCTCCACGAAGTCAGACCGAAGAAGATCAAGGAGCTGATCGACGAGCTGGAGGATCAGGGCTTGCTGGAAAGGATCGGCGCCGGAAAGCCGACCCTGCGCGTCACGGATTCAGGCTGGCTGGTGCTGAAAGGAAAGCTGAATGTTCAGGCGAGAGAAGCGCTGACGGTCAAGACCACCGTAACGGAGCCTGCCGAGTTCTCCGGCGGCGAGCTGTTTGAAGCGCTCAGAAGCCTCAGAGCGGAATTCGCCGCAAAGCGCGGCGTTCCGGCGTTCGTCATTTTCTCCGACGCAACGCTCCGCGATATGTGCCGCAGAAAGCCTGTCACGCCTGCGGAGTTCAACCAAGTCAGCGGCGTAGGCGAGAAAAAGCAGAAGCTCTACGGCGAGCGGTTCATTGAGGTCATCAAAGCGTATATGCAGGATCAAAAATAATTTAGGGCGGAGCAACAGGCTCCGCCCTAATTTTGTGTGTTCAGATCTCCCAGAGGTTCAGTTGTTCCGGACCTGCTTTGACAGAAGAAACGCTCCTGTCATGGATCGTATCGCCCGGACCGATGTCTCCGCACAGCAGCGGGGAGTTTACGTTGTGCTCCAGTTGATTCTTCAGTACGTTGTCAACGCTGAAATTGGCGTAACAATAGGTGCATAGATTCATGCAGGTGTTGTATGCGCCGACGTCGATGCTCTCGACACAGCCGCATTCCTCTCTCTGGTTCTTATCCTTTTTGGAGATGATCTTGCAGCCGAGCAGTTTTTCGATCAGGTTTCTGTCGATGCAGGAATTATGTGTGATCCCGAGCGGGGTCAGATCTATCTTCTCGGTACACGTCGCGAGCTCCATCCCGCAGGAGTCTGCGATCTCCTTTAACTCTTTGCAGAAGTCCCAGAGCTCGTCGCCGACAGGCGGAGCAGCGTTCGCTTCTTCAAGACGCTTCTTGTTCTTGCGGTAAATATCCACGAAGCTGATCACGCATTTTTGCGTATACCCTTTCAGCTCTCCGGCGATCTTGCGAAAAGCTCTGAGGTGATATTCGGGCGTGTATTTTTCGCTGAAAAAGATGGGATCATACCTCCAGATCACCCTCTCGCTCCCGATCTTCTCGGACAGAGTCTTGAATACGGGGATCACGACGCCGTTTTTATCGGGGATGTTCCTCTCGATGTCCTTCCCGTAGGGCGTTATGGTGTACTGAAAATAGTACTGATAGTCCTTGAGCAGATCCAGCTTATCAAGCATGTTCGCGGGATTCTTTGTCCAGAATACGATGCAGTCAACCACGTCCGGAGAGAGCGGGATGCGACTGATCTGATGAACATTCATCGGATTCCTGACGCAGACGAAACCCTCTCGGATACGATTGAGAAACCATTCGGAGTAATAGTTGGGGATGTCGGTACGGCGACTGGCGCTGATGATCATGCTTGTACCCTCTCAAAAATAACGATCTCGTATTGGATGTATTTTGTTTTCGTGATGGGATTGCGATTGAGCCCTTTGAGTTCCTCTGCTTCCCCATCCGTGGGATCTGTGACCTTGTCGCTGAGGGTCTTGAGATAGTTGAGGATAAAGGGAGGATAGTTGAAATCATTGTCCAAGCGCTGGATCGGCTGGTAATCTGTGATATTGCCTTCCTCATCCGTGATCGAATAATCCTTGTTATTGATGATCTCTGAGCTTATGTACCCTTTTTTCGCCATGGCGTCTGCAATCATTTGGATCCGGTCTACGTCGTAGGCGTTACGCATGGAGACGCCGAGAGCAATCTTGTTTTTCTTCAGCCCGTCGGATAACGCGCTGCAAAGCTGATCCATTTTCTCCATCGGTATCTCACAGATGGATTTGGGGAAGAAAACGACGTTCACGTCCGAAATATCGTTATTCTTTAAGTATTCGATGAAGTCCATCTGCACAAAAGAGCGGGCTATCTTGATACTGCTGAAGTCCTTGTAATTCCAGTCGATCAAGTCGACTCCGGTATATTGGATGTTATCTCTGTCGATACCGTTATAGTCTTCGGCGTATGCCGCGCCCAAACCCCAGTAGTCCGGAAGCGGACCGCAGCCCAGCGAGAGGATGTTAAGCTCCTCAGCACCTTCAAAACGGTGGAGGATCTCCGAGAACATCATCTTATACTCAAATGCGTAAGAGTAAACGTAGCGGAGAATATACAACTCCTGAACCTGTTTATCATCGTAGTCGATATGATCCACTCCCTGGAATGAGACTCCTTTCAGCTTTCGGATGTCACCGCCTTTTTCAATATAGTCTTTCAGCCTATGATAAACAAATGTTAAATAGCGCTCGATCTGCATTTTTTCCTCCTTGATCTGGTCGCAGCCAATGTGGTGATTTCACTATATCACAGTTTACATTTACTGTCAATCGAAACATTGTTTATCAAGTGTGGGGTATTGTTTGCAATTAAATCACGAAAATTTGTTCGAGATATTGACAAACAAATGTTCTATATGGTAGTATGATCTCAGGTATAATGTGATATGAAATGCAAAGGATCACGATGGGACAATAACAGGTCATCCCTTGTGATATGATGACCGTGTAAGATGCAGGAATATCATTGAATCAAGGTGGTGAGCGGATGAAACTCTTTCAGATCATACCGGCGGATTTCTTCTCGATTCTGGTATCGCCGAACAGGGAGATCTATTTTGACGCGCTGATGAAGCTGTACGAGATGTTCAATCTGGAGATCAATATTTATCTCAAGGCGTTCCTCGCCGAGGTCGAGCTTCTGCTTGAAGACCGTCAGTATATCGCGGAGGAAGGCGACGAGGAGGAGCCGGAGTTCGGCTCTCTGCGCGGGAAGGCACGGCTGATCGAAAAGCGTCTCGAAAAGACTCGCTGGGTCGAGCGGGAATATCTCGACGGCTCTTTCATTGAAATCCTCACTCCGCCGCCCTACGCGATCACGGTGATGCGGACGCTCCATACGATGACGCAGGAGGGCGCGGCGGAGTATAACTCGCTGGTGTTCTCCACCTATTCGGCGCTCAAACAGGCGCACACCGAGAGCCGCGACAGAATGTATGAGGCGCTGATCGTCGCGCGGAGCAATACGGAGAAGCTCGACTATGAACTGCGAACCTTCTACCACGGCATCCGCGGTTACATGCGGGTGATCCGCGAGAACAGCGACGTTAATCTCCTGTTGCAAAACCATTTTGAAGCATATAAGAAGGACTCCGACAGGGTCTATCATCCCGTCAAGACGATGGACTCGTTCTACCGCTATACCGGGCCGATCCGCAGTATCCTTGCCGACGTGCACGCGGATGAAGAATTGATCGCGCAGATGACGCAGAAGGCGCTTGCAACGCGATCCTATGCGAGTGAGGCTGACGCGCGGGAAGATATCCTGAGCGCCATCGAGCGCGTGATGGACTCCTATCAGCAGATCGCAGGTCTCATCAAGGAGATCGACCTCAAGCACAGCAGTCTGACCAAACAGTCGATCGACAAGATCCGTTATGTCATGACCGCCGACCGCACCATCAAGGGCAAGCTCGTGGAGCTTTTGCGGGCGTATGCACAGTCTGACGGCGAGCGTGAGACACAGCTCGGAGGGCTGTTGGAGGAGCATATCTGCGTGAACCGTCAGGAGTATATGGACAAAGGCTCCTGTTGGCACAAGAACAGCCGCCAGCGCCGCTCGAACCGTCCGCCGCTCCCGCTCAGAGAGGTGAATGAGGCTGACGGAGCGCTTCTTTCCAAGGCGATGGAGAGGCTGAAAAACAGCTATTCGGAAGCACGCGTCAGGCAGTATATGGAGGGGCTGTTCACAGACGGCAGAACGTCTGTCAGCAGCGAGGAGATCCCGGTTGCCAACGACGGAGAGTACATCCTCACCCTTCTGTCCGTTGTCAGGGCGTTCAGAGATAACCGGCGCTTTCAATTGGAATTCAGCGAGGGTCACACCGAGAAGAACGGCTATCGCATCCCGCGTTTCGTATTGAAGAAAGGAGGCAGACCATGAGCTGGAGCGAACAATATGAGAAGCTGACCGCATATGAGAAGATCGAGTTCCGCCGTCTGGGAAACTACCTGCTGTCCCATACCTATATGGTGCGGTTCGTATATGACACAGGGGAGGGAACTACCCTGCCGAACGGCGACTACAACACCGTTATGCGATTGTTCGACGTGTTGCAGGAATATTTTGAGGTGACGGGCTGGCGGCTGTCAAAGGACGACGATTTCGGTATCATTTCTCTGATCAGCGAGTATGACCACAACCGTTTTCGCCTTGACCGCTTCACGACCCTGTTCCTGTATGTGTGCCGCCTGATCTATGAGGAATACCGTGAGGACGAGAACAGCTACCACGTCGTCAAGACCGACACGGCGGCTGTCGTGGAAAAGATGAAGACGCTCGGACTGCTCAAGGGCGGCAAGTCGACCCAAAAGGAGCGTATCGACGCCCAGCGCACCTTGGCGCATTTCAATCTCATACAGAAGATGGAGACCTCCCAGTGGAGCGGCGACGGCAACGATATTCTGATCCTGCCGTCCATCCTGTATGTGATCGACAACCAAAGCATCAACGCGATGAAGGAAGAATTGGATGAGATGGAGATCGGGGAGGAAACGGAAGATGAAAACACTGAGGAAGCTGCTGCTGATTAACTGGCATTATTTCACACACGAGCTGATCGAGTTCGAACAGTTCAATTTCATGACGGGCGACAACGCAACGGGCAAATCGACGATCATCGACGCATTGCAGCTCGTCCTTTTCGGCGAGACGGCGGGCAAGTATTTCAACAAATCCGTCAGCGGAAAGAGCAACCGCACGCTCTCAAGCTATCTGTGCGGCGAGATCGGCGACGGCGGCGAGGACGGCGCGGTGTACCTGCGCGAGGGCTTTTTCAGCTCATATACCGCTGTGGAATTCTACGATGATGAGAGGAACCGCAGCTTTGTGCTGGGCGGCGTGTACGACGTCCATTCGCCCGGCGATATCGTGACGCGCTTTTTCCACTATTACGGCACGCTCCCGGAGAATCATTTCATCGTGAACCGGATCCCCATGTCCGTTGAACAGCTCAGAGAATATCTGAAAGCGGGCGGGATGAAGGAAGCGCGCGTTTTTGAATCGGGGAAAAGCTACCGTCAGGATGTCTACGCGATGCTGGGCGGTCTGCGCCCGAAGTTCCGCGAATTACTCAAGAAGTCCGTTTCCTTCTCTCTCGAGGGCATGGATATCCAGCGGTTTATCACGGAATTCGTCTGCGATAATGAGCAGACGGTCGATGTCGCGCCGATGCAGGCGAATATCCGCAGTTATAAGAATCTGGAACGTACCGCCGCGGAGTTGGAAAAGAAGAAGGCGGCATTGCAGAAGATCGCGTCGACTTATGAGGAATATCGGAAGAACGTGGAGAATAAGCGCCTGTATTCCTATCTGATTGATCGTGCGCTGACCCAGATAGCGGAAGAGAAGCTGACCTCACTCCGCAAGAAAGAAAAGGCTCTGGCACAGACGGTATTGAATGAGAAGGAGAACCTCACGCAGGAGACGGAGAGCTATCAGGTGTTGCAGGATCAGTGCGCGGAGCTGGAGTTACAGCTTCGGCAGGATCAGACGGAGATCCGCCTCAAAGAGATCGCCCGCGAGATTGAAGGATGCAGCGAGAGGATCTCCCGTGCGAATAACGCGTTTGACAGCACGCTCGCGCGTATCGGGTCGGTGCGGTCGCGGTTCTATCAGGCGAAGAATGAAACATTCAGCCGCGCCGACGCCGTGATGGACAAAGTCCCCGACGGCTTCATTGTAGCGCAGCTCGAGAGCCTGCAAACGGAGATGGAACATCTGACTGCGCTGTTTGACCCGTTGGAGGAGCTCTCCCCTGAGCAGATCGCCGCGTCCAAAGAGAGTTTCGGGCAGATCATCGCTCGCATGGACAGCCTGAAGGAGACCGCGACCCTGCTTCACGCGAAGGTGCAGGACGCAATCGCCGCGGCTGACGCGGAGCTTCGCAGGCTGAACGCAGAGCGGCAGGAGCTGGAAAAAGGACGTTTTCAGTACCCGCAGAACGCGCTCGAGTTGAAGCGGGCGATCCTTTCCCGCATCCGTGCGGAGTCGGGAGAGTCAGCAGAGGTCGCCCTCGTTGCCGAAGCCGCCGAGATCAAAAACGACCGCTGGCGCAATACGATAGAGGGCTATCTGAATACGCAGAGGTTTTATGTGATCGTCCCGCCGCGGTATGTACGGTCGGCGTTTCGCGTGTTAGACCAAATGAAGCGTGAAAAGGAGCTGTATGATACCGGCGTCGTCGATATGGAGAAGATCATGGCAAAGAACCCCCGCGCCGAGGAAAACAGCCTTGCGCGCGAGCTGACGACTGAGAATCCCTATGTCCGCGCGTTTCTCGATCACATACTCGGCAGGGTGATCAAGTGCGACGGCGTTGATGCGATCCGCGAGCACCCGATCTCCGTGACCGACGACGGATTGGTCTATAAGAATTACGTCTTGCGCGCGATGAATCCGAAACTGTGGCGGTATCCCGCGATCGGTCAAAGCGCGATCGCCCGCCGCCTTGAAGAAATACGCTCCGAGACGGCGCGGCAAACAGAGGCGCTCACCGTGTACGCTTCTTTGAAGGCATGCGCCGAGAAGGACAAGGCGCTGAACTGTTTCAGTTTGAGCGACGCGGAGCGGTACATAGAATCCGCCGAGGATGTGATCGCCGCCGCTGACGATGAACGGCGGATCGCCGCGCTTGAGAAAGAGCGGGATTCCATCGACACGGCCAACGTTCTGCTCCTGCGCCAACAGCTTGCGGATAAAAAAGCAGAAAGGGACGAGGCGTACCGCACCTGCGGCGAGATGCGCGAGTCGCTGGGAAAGGTGAAAAACCAGCTTGACACCCTCCGCGAAGAAACGATCCCCAAAAAGGAGAGCGATCTGCGTGAGAAGCAGTCCACATTGACCGGCGACTATGATGAAGCATGGGTAGCCGACGCCGGCGAACCCCGCTATCTGCTTGAACTTTCCAGGCGCGACGGCGCGGAGCGTATCTTTGAAGCCTTCCCGCGCGAGCTGAGCAGAGCAAGGAACGCGATCGAGCGTTATCGTGATACGCTCGTCACCGAGCGCGCGGATTACAACACCCGCTTCAAGACCGGCTTTGACGTGAAGGCGGAGGATAACGAGGTTTATGAGAAGGAGCTTTGCAATATCGAAGAGAACGCGCTCCCCGATTACCTCTCCCGCATCGAGGACACCAAGCAGAAGGCAATGGAGGAATTCCAAGAGGACTTCCTCAGCAAGCTCAGCGACAACATCCGTTCCGTGAAGGCGCGGATCGACGAGCTGAACCTTGCGATATCCTCCGCATCCTTCGGCGAGGACACCTACCGCTTCAAGGTCGCCCCGAAGAAGGACTACGAGCGCTACTACAGGATGATTATGGACGAGATGCTGATGGGCGGCTACACGCTGATGACGAACCAGTTCAACGAGAAATACCGCGAGGAGATCGGCGAACTGTTCGCTATGATGACGGGTGAGGGAAACGCATCCTTCGACCAGAGCGCCTATGAGAAGAACGTGAAGCTGTACACGGACTACAGAACGTATCTTGAATTCGATATCATCGTGCGGAATCCGTCGGGCGAGGAACAGCGCCTTTCCCGCACGCTGAATAAGAAGTCCGGCGGCGAGACCCAAACGCCCTTCTATATCGCAATCCTCGCGTCCTTCGCCCAGCTCTATCGCATCGGCAGAGACAAAAAGTCGAATACCGCGCGGCTGATCATCTTTGATGAAGCATTCTCCAAAATGGACAGCGAGCGCATCGGGAAAAGCATCCGGCTTTTGCGTAAGCTGGGCTTTCAGGCGATCCTCGTGACCCCGACGGAGAAAACGGGAGATATCGCGCCGCTGGCGGATCGGACGCTGGTCGTGCTGAGAAGCGGACGCGATTCCCGCGTGACCCGCTTCGATAAAGAGAGGAACGGTGAGCTGATTGATGTATGAGAGCTGTTCCAAAGAGATCTTGGGTCTGCTGATCGACAAATATGAGCGCACCGCCGCCTACCGCGAGGGCGTTCAGCCTGAGAAGCGGATCATCCTGAATCTGTACGGCAAGGCCAAGAGTGATTACCCCGCCTATGACATTGAGGATCATACCACACGAACGACAGTCAATGAAGCTGTGATCGCACTCAGCCAACGCGGACTGATCACGTTTGAATGGTGCCGCGGAGAAGTGAACCATATCCTGCGCCGCCTGTGGCTAAACATCGACAGAGTAGGGGAGGTCTACCGACTTCTCGGTCGCACCCCCGCGCGGGAGCGCGTGAAAGAGATCATAGACGAGCTTACGGTCGAGATAGAAGCGGCCAGCGCTGACTGGATCGTTTCGTTTTACAGCGATTCTGCACAGCATCTGCGTGAAAGCCTGAAATGCGGCAGTCTCCTGCCCGAAACCGCCGACACGCGGCGTCAGCTCTATCATCTGCTCCGCGTGATCGACAGCGGCGTATTCGGCTCGGTGAGCGAGCGTGTCTTTTCGGAAAAGTGCTTCGGTGATTCGAAGTTTTTTGAGAATCATTTGAAGGCAACTCTGCTGAGCATCCTGCGCAGATATGTCAGCCGTGAGCTGACGGACGCCGAGCTGCTGCGGTCGGTTGGAATCTCCCGCTATCCCGAGCCGTTGGAGCTGAGGGGGAGCGTCATCGTCAACGGCAGTCCGATGGGCGTACTGAGCCGCGGCTTCTGCGTCTATTCCGATGAGGTCGCGGATATCGAGCTCTCTATACCTGAGATCACGACGATCACGACCATCGAGAACCGCGCGAATTTCTTCGCGTATCAGGGAGCGGAGAGAGAGCTTGTCGTTTACCACGGCGGCCAGTACAGCCCCGCGAAAAGGCAGCTGTTTGAGAAGCTCGCCGAGGCGATGCCGAGAGACTGCGTATGGCGGCATTGGGGCGATATCGACCTCGGCGGATTCAGCATGCTCCTGCGCCTGCGGCGTGAGATACTCCCCGCCGTTCAGCCCTACCGCATGAGCGCGGACGAATTGACGCGATACAGCGATTTCACCCAGCCGATCCGTCAGGATTATGCCGAGAAGCTCCAAGCGCTCAGCGGGAACGACCTGCTCGCCGATTGCCGCGACTGCCTGCGCTATATGTGTGAGAACCGCGTTCGATTGGAGCAGGAAGCGATGCTGACATAACGCGACAGAATAACACCTCCGTGTGCGGTACAATACCGACGGAGGTGTTTTTATGTCACATGATGATTACTTGAAGCTGGTCGGCGGGGAAGGGTGGTCGAACGCCGCCTGCATGGGCTATGTGATCCACGCCTGCCGCACCCTCGAACTCCCGGATGACGAGATCATTAGTCTATTGAATGCACTGCGCTCCGCCTTCACCAACCTCTCCGTCGCCGAAGCCGAGCAGGTATATATGGATTATTGAAGGTTCATATGGACAAATCCCGGGATCTGCTTTATGTTAGTGAGACGTGATACAGAGCCAAGGATTTCTTGGCTCTGTATATAAATGATTATCCGACATCGGTTTTTTTTACAAGAACAAGGGAGCTTAGAACGATCCCACCAATATAGATCATTTAGGAATAACAGAACAGCGTCAGCTGATT
>CACYFH010000027.1 GCA_902773635.1 uncultured Ruminococcus sp.
AACCACAGCGAACCCTGACGGGTTCGCGAGGATTTTAACAATGGGCAGGCGGAAATCTGCCCGTCAAAACCACGGTTCGGATATCTACAGTCACCCTATGCAATACGGGCACAGTTCTCATGATCGAGAGCTGTGCCCGCTTATTCTATAGGATTATTTATTGAATTCAAAGAAGTTCATCTGCGCGAAGCCCGTCGGCAGGGGTATCGTGCACATGTAGATGAAGCCGAGTATCAGGAACGCGACCGCGATTCCGAGGACGGCGATCTTGTTGTGCATGTTCTTGAAGGTGTTGATGATACCCAACAGGAAGAGCGTGAGCGAGTAGATGACGGTCACAAGGTTGTAGGAGTCGCCCTTTGTGTTGTCTCGCATGCCTTCTTCCAGGAGCTCCTGCGATTGACGGACGTTCGCCTCGGCTGTCTCAAAATACTTTTGTGTCAAGCCGGGCATATTGAACGGACTGTCCGCGTTGTTCTTCTCCATCCACTCGATCGCTTCAGTAAGAAAGCTGCTGAGATTCGTCTTCTTATGCGCCTCGATCTTGTTGCTGATGAGTTCGATCTTCGCTTTATCGCCGCTTTCCCGTGCCGCTTCCAGCTCATACTGGAAATCCTTCAAGGTGTTCCATGACATGTAATCGGCGAGATAGAGCTGCATGCCCATGTTGTACTCCGCGGTACCGTGGGACGCCATGTTGTTGCTCTTTGTGAAGTTGATGGACTGGATGCCGCTGTGCAGGGAACCGATCCAGGAAGCCCACGCCGAGACCAGCGTCGTGAGACCGAGAAGGATCGCGACGACCGTCTCCAGCCATTTCTGGAGCTTCTGATCCTGAATCGCGTTGGAGGGTGCGGCGCCGCTTTTTACGGCGACCTCGCCCTTCTTGGATTCAGCGTCTTTCTTTGCCATTTTCTGACCTCCTACTGGTTCAAGCCGAACACCTTTTGAATCACGATCTCGAGCGTCGAGCGCTTGGAGAGCTGTTCCTTGATCTCGCCGGAAAGCTTCACGGAGTCGGTAATGATCGCGTCGGCGTCGCCGGACATGTAGTAGGTGATATCGTCCTCTTCATTGACCGTCCAGATCATGATCTTCTTACCCGCGGCATGGATAGCATCGATCGTGTCGGCGGTCGAGATCTCTTCCTCGAGCGCGAGATAATCAAAGGGCGTGTTCTCGATCTCGCCGAAGGAGATGAAGGCGAGGTAGCCGGTCTTCATCTCGGGGTATTTCTGCTCGATATAATCGAGGATATCGTATTTCAGCGAGATCAGTACGGTCTGATCCTCCATGCCCTTTTCCTTGATGATCCTGACGGCGTCGTCCGCCATCTGATCATCGGCGGTCGCGCCCTTGAGCTCGACAAAGAGGATCACCTTGTCGCGGGACGCGTCGAGCATCTCCTCGAGCGTCGGGACAGGCTCGCCGTCCACTCTCAGCTCCTTGACCTCGCTGAGAGTCATCTCTTCCGGGGTCTTGCTGACGCCCGCGACGCGTGTGAAGTCTGCGTCATGGTTGACGACGTAGTAACCGTCTGAGGTACGCTGGATGTCGATCTCACAGCCCATCGCGCCCAGCTCGTAGGCGACCTCGATGCCCTTGACGGTGTTCTCGGGAGCTTCAACGCCGCCCGCGCGGTGGGCGATGACCTTGGTGGTGATCTGTGTATGGAAGATCGCGTCAAAATTGTTCGCGCCGATCACGGAGACCGCGACGCAAAGGATCAGCACCAGCACGACGGCGGTGATCAGGACCGGGTGGCGCCTTTTCTCCTGCTTTTGATACTGCCATTCGCCCTCAGTGCTGTACTTCTTATAGAGCATGGTCAGCTTGAGAATGCAGAAGGATACGGACAGGAAGATCCCGAACATGAGGACAAACATCGGGATCAGGCTGAACAGGATATCGCAGAATCTCAGCGCTGTTTCGCCCATTGGGATAAGCTGAACGATCAGCAGGGGAATGGCGGCAATTACCGTCAGCAGGACGATCACGAGCGCGGCGATCACGAGGAAGCAAAGGAACTCGAACAGGAAGTTCTTTAGATTGCGCTTGACCAACTTGCGGGAATTGACGCCCGCTTCCTTCATGGTCATGCCGTCCAGCAGAGCACCGTGCAGGATGAAGCAGTAGATGACCGCGACGACTGTCAGCAGGATGACGACGACGGTATAGCCGATCGCGAAGAAGGGCGTGCTTTTGATGACTGACATGATGAAGCGCGGAATATAGAATGTAGAAGTAAGGGAAACGGAGAAGACGAGTCCGAGGATGGGCGCGAGGATTACCGCGTAGAGGATGACCACGATCCCGCGCAGATTCATGAGCTTTTTCAGCGATGCAAAGCCGCCCTTGATGCTCTGCCACACAGAGGGCTTCTCTCCGTTGAGAAGCTTAGCGCTGTAGACGATCAGCGCGTTCAGCTCCACCGCGACGTATATGACCGCCGTCAGAAGGAGCAGCGCGATCATCACATAGCCCTGCCAGTGGGTGAAGAGAAAGCCGAGATCGCCGCTCGAGACTGCCGCCTTGCCGGACAGACCTAACAGCAGACCGCACAGGAGCGAGACGCCCCAGGTGATCAGCCCCAGCACCAGGAACGATACGAACTTGAAGGTCAGCAGCTTCGGGATTGCCTGATAAAACGGAAGGATTCGGTTTTTCAGTTTCATAACAATACCTCTTTGTCTTTTGCTAATAAGAGTATGGACTATCGTACATCCGCCGCGTATGACAGCATACGCGGCGGATAAGTTTCATTAGATAATATGTATCAGGATCAATCTCTGACGATCACGCCGGAGAACATCAGGGTGAAGCCGGTCTCGATGAAGAAGATACCGACCAGTGTGCCGAGCGACAGCGCCATGAGCATCGGCTGGAAGAAGGAGTAGATGCCGACCAGGACGGCGAGGATGCCGAAGATCAGCTGCAGGATCCAGATCTTGGAGCCGGTCTTTTTGGTCACGGTCACGGCGTTGATGATGGTGACGATACCCATCAGGACGAACCAGATGGCGGTCATGATCAGCATCACACCCTCAGCGAGGAGCAGGGAGCCGGGGAACGCCAGCATGACGATGCCGAGGATCACGCTCAATATGCTGAATACAAAGTTGACGCCGAAGCGCTTTTCGACAATGGCTCTGATGATGCCGATGATACCGAACGCAAGGATCAGGATCACGACGAAGTAGCCGGTCTGCATGAAGGTGAGCAGGGGGGTGAAGATACAGGAGAAGCCTCCCATGACCATTAAAATGCCCAAGATGATGAATAATACTGTCATAATTACACCTCTCTGAAAAGATTTATTATTTTTCGCTCCCGACGCAGTGTCGGCGGGCTGAACGAACAAAAGGGGATGAAGGAGCGGCTCTCCTCCAAAAAATGAGGGATCGAGCGCCTTTTCCGGCGATATTGCCCCAAAAAGACGGATTCTATTCACATTATACAATATATCTGCGAAAAAATCTATCTTTATTTTACATTTTATCAATAGTCTTTATCAAGCACCTGTTCCATTATGGAACAGCTAAATTTACAAAAAAGCCTTGCCTTTTTCTCCTGCGTTTGTGTATAATATGATGAGGATTAATGTCGGATACTGATTTTTTATCAAGAAACCACGGAGAATGAGACGTCATGAGTCAGTTTTTTTCAGACACCTTGAGAAGACTTCGAACTGAAAACGGGCTATCTCAGCAGGAACTGGCGGAGAAGATGTACGTTACCCGTTCCACGGTCGTCCGCTGGGAGACCGGCAGCCGTTTGCCGGACGCCGCGATGATCACCCGGCTTTCCGAGGCGCTGCACGCGGACGTCAACATGATGCTCTCCGCGGTGGCGCAGAGCGACGAGTGCCCGAACGTGATCATGGTGGACGACAGAAAGCTGATCCTCAACGGAGGTCTGCCGATCCTCGAAAAGGTCATGCCGAACGCGACGGTCATGGGCTTCACCGATGTGGCGGAAGCCGTACAGTATGCGAAGGAGAACCGCGTCGCGCTCGCTTTTTTGGATATCGAGCTGAGAAATACCAGCGGGCTGGATCTGTGCCGAACCCTGCTCGAGATCAATCCCCGCACCAATATCGTTTACCTGACCGCTTACAGCGAGTATGCTCTTGACGCATGGAGCACGGGAGCGAGCGGCTTCATGCTCAAGCCGATCACGGCGGAAGGCGTCAGGGAACAGCTCAGAAAACTCAGATACCCCTTCTGGACGGGAGGCGAGGGCACATGATCAAGTGGTCGGATATTGTCAGCTACTCACTCGGCGGCGCTCTGCTGCTGATGATGATCGGCGGTATCGTGTTCTCTGCTGTGATGCCGGCTCTCGATAGATGGAACAAGCGGTATTTTATCATACTGTTCACGCTGCTCCTTCTATATGTACTCGCGATCTTCGCCGATGTGATCATCTATACAGATCCCAAAATGACAGAAGTAGAAAGGGTCGTCATCGCTCTCGAGTATTTCTTCTTTGCGGTGCTGACGCCCATGCCGACGTTCTTTATGCTTCATTACTGCTCGGAAAAGATACAGAACAGCATACTGTTCCGCATGGTTGTGCTGTTGTTTGGCATATTCTGCATCATACTGGTCACCGCTCAGTTCACGAGATTCATTTATTATTCGACACCGGATAACCACTACTACCGCGGCCCGTGGTACAATCTGCTGTTAGTACCGCCGGTTCTGATCACGATACTCAACACGGTAGGCTTGATCATAAGGAGAAAAAAGCTCTCTAAAAAGTATTTCATCGGACTTCTTGTCTACCTGCTTTCAATGACGGCCGTGATCATCATATATATGTTTGCGCCCGTCGATATGGCAGCTGTTTTCGGCATCGTGCTCTGTGCGCTGACCATGCTCGGCTTCATCATCTCGGACAACATGGATCAGTTCATGCTCCAGCAGCGCGAGATCGCCAATCAGCGCGCAAGCGTCATGGTGCTGCAGATGCGCCCGCACTTCATCTATAACACGATGATGGGCATTTACTACCTTTGCGACCAGGATCCTAACAAGGCGAAGCAGGTCACGCTGGACTTCACGACCTATCTGCGTAAGAATCTCACGGCGATCGGGAGCGAGGATACCATCCCGTTCCGCGACGAGCTGGAGCATACCCGCGCTTATCTCGCCGTCGAGCAGGCGCAGTTTGAGGACGTTCTGTTCGTCAGCTTTGACACGCCGAATATCCTGTTCCGCGTGCCGCCGCTGACGCTGCAGCCTATCGTTGAGAACGCTGTCAAGCACGGTATGGTCTCAAGCAGCGATCCCATCCATATCTCCGTCGTTACCCGACAGACGGATAAAGCGAACGAGATCATCGTGGAGGACGACGGCCCGGGCTTCAATCCGGTCAACGACAACGAGCCGCATATCGCCCTCAACAACATCCGTGAGAGGCTCGAGCTGATGTGCGGCGGCAAGCTGACGATCTCGCCGCGAGAGGGCGGGGGCACGTCGGTCAAGGTGACGATACCGAGAACGGATAAATAACTGAATCGGGTATTTGCGGCAGGATTGCCGTTGATATATGCACATTATTTTTTAAAAGAGGGGATGTCATGTTCAAACTACTCTTCAAAAACATGAAGGCTAAAAACTGGATCTCAGTCATCGCGATCTTCCTGCTGACGCTGGGCGAAGTTTTCTTCATGATGCAAATCGTCAGCTACATCAGCTTGCTTACCGGTGCAGTGCAGACCAGTAGGGAAAAGGGTGTAGCGGAGATCTGGTGGTATGGCCTGTATATGGTCATCTGCGCGATCATGATGGCGGCGATCGAGGTCATTATCCGATTCGTTGCCAGTGCTGCCGCCGGCAGCACCGTTACCGGTATCAGACAGAAGATGTATGAGAGAGTCAACGAGTTCGCTATCTCGGACTTCGCTTCTTTCTCTACTGAATCTCTGATCACCAGAACCACCAACGACATGCAGAACGTCCACCTTGCGTGGCTCACGTTCTTAAAGACGGCGTTCTTAGCACCTGTTGTCATGGTGTGGTCCATCATTCTGCTGTTACAGTACGCAAATACCTCTCTGACGGTCGTCACCGCAATCTGGCTGGTGCTCCTCGTTGTCGTTGTCGTCATCCTGCTGATGATGCTGACCCCGAAGTACAAGATCATCCAGAAGCTGACCGACGCGCTCAACGTCGCTTCCAGAGAGAACCTGACCGGCGTCAGAGTCGTCAGAGCGTTCAACGCGGAAGCCTATCAGGAGAACAAGTTCGAGAAGGTCAACGCCGCCTTCACCAAGGTGCAGATCTTCGCGGGCCGTGTGCTCTCCTTCTTCACGCCGTTCGTCATGATGGTCATGACCGGTCTGTCTCTGTCTATCCTGTGGGCGAGCGCCTTCGTCCTCAACGGCATGAAGATGGAAGAGGCCGCTCAGTCCTTCAGCGCGACCAACGCGTTCGTTATGCTCGCCAGCCAGATCATCATGTCCTTCGTCCTGATGGTCACCCTGATCGTTATCTGGCCGAGAGCTTCCGTCAGTGCAAAGCGTATCCATGAGGTCATCACCCATGAGGTCTCCGTCCTGGATCCCGAGAAGCCTGTTGACTTCAAGGAAAAGGGTACCATCGAGTTCAGAAACGTCGGCTTTGCTTATCCCGGCGCTGACAAAGAGGCTGTTTCCGATATCAGCTTCAAGGTCAAGAAGGGCGAGACCATCGCCTTCATCGGCGCTACCGGCAGCGGTAAGACCACGATCATCAACATGATCCCGCGTATGGCTGACTGTACGCGCGGCGAGGTCCTCATTGACGGCGTCAACGTCAAGAACGTTCTCCAGAAGGATCTGAGAGACCGTATCGGCTACGCGCCCCAGAGAGGCTTCCTCTTCAAAGGCAATATCAAAGAGAATATCGCCTTCAAGGATAGCGAAATGTCTCTCGAGGACGTCAGATGGGCGGCTCAGATCGCCGATGCAGACGGCTTCGTTATGAACAAGAGAAACGAGTATGAATCTCCCGTTGCTCAGGGCGGCTCGAACTTCTCAGGCGGTCAGAAGCAGAGACTCTGTATCGCGAGAGCGGTCGCTACCAAGCCTGAGATCCTGATCTTCGACGACTCCTTCTCGGCTCTCGACTACAGAACCGACAAGACGGTCAGAGGCCGTATCGCGGAGCAGCTCCCCGATACCACGAGAGTCATCATCGCTCAGCGCGTCGGTACCATCATGGATGCAGACCAGATCGTCGTACTGGATAACGGTAAGATGGTCGGTATCGGCAAGCACTATGACCTTGTCAGAAATTGTCCTGTTTATCAGGAGATTGCATTATCACAGCTTAGTAAGGAGGAGTTAGGATTATGAGTAACAACGTAAATGCTCCTGCCAAAGAAAAGAATAAGCTGGGTAGTCTTGTCAAGGCGTTCAAGCCTTATTACGCTCCGTTTATCATCTCTATCATCCTGCTGATCACCTCCGTCATCTTCACGATCCTGACCCCGGGTATGATCCGCAACCTGACCAACGAGATCTCTCCGGTCGGCAAAGAGGCTGTAGCCGGTAATTTCGTGATCAACATGGAGAACGTGACCCATTACGCGATCATTCTTGTCGCGTACATCGGTATCTCCTTCCTCGCGGGCTTTATCTCCGCGTTCATCCTTAACACCATCATCCAGAAATTCTCCAAGGATCTGAGAAGACAGATCTCCTGCAAGATCAACAAGATGCCTCTGGATTACTTTGATACGACCCAGACCGGTGATATCCTTTCTGTTATCGCCAACGACGTCGATATCCTCAGCACATCCCTGCAGAACTCCGTCGGTATGCTGGTACAGTCCGGCGTTATGCTGGTCGGCGTATTCGCCGCGATGTTCATCGCCTGCTGGCAGATGGCGCTCGTTGTTGTCGCTTCTCTGCCCATCATGCTGATCATCATTTCTCTCACCTTCAAGTTCGCGCTTCCGCTGTTCGATAAGAACCAGCAGCTCCTCGGTGAGGTCAACGCGACCGTTGAAGAGAACTACTCCGGTCAGCTCGTTATCAAGGCGTTCAACGCCGAGGACAAGAAGGTCGCTGAATTCAAGAAGAAGAACGACCTCTTCGGCACCATCCTCTACAAGTCTCAGGCAATCGGTACCCTGATCGAGCCTGCCATGCAGTTCGTATCCTACCTGACCTATGCTGCGGTCCTGATCGTTGCGGGTCTGCTCTTTGCCAACGGCTCTATCTCCGATATCGGCGTTATCACCGGTTTCATCATCTATGTATCGCTGTTCCAGGAGCCTCTGGCTCAGATCGGTCAGGCGAGCTCCACCATCCAGCTCGGTACCGCGGCATGCAACCGTGTGTTCACCTTCCTCGAGCAGGAAGAGCTTGACGACGAGAGCGATAAGAAGCAGCTCCTCGACCATAACCACATCCGCGGCGAGGTCGAGTTCAAGGACGTATGCTTCGGCTACGATCCCAAGAAGCTCACTATCACCAACTTCTCCGGTAAGATCAAGCCCGGCATGAAGGTCGCGATCATCGGTCCTACCGGCGCCGGCAAGACCACCCTCGTGAACCTGCTGATGCGCTTCTATGAGATCACCAGCGGTGATATCCTGGTCGACGGCGTGTCCATCAAGGATATGGCGCGCTCCGAGCTCCGCGATATCTTCGGCATGATTCTCCAGGAGACCTGGGTCATCAACGGTACTCTCAGAGAGAACATCGTCTACAACCTCAAGAACGTAGACGAGAAGAGACTCCAGGAGATCCTCGAGGAGACCAACCTCGCGCACTATGTTTCCACCCTGCCGCAGGGTCTTGATACCGAGATCCAGAAGGAGAGCGCTCTCTCCGCAGGTCAGAAACAGCTCGTCACTATCGCGAGAGCCATGACCGAGAACGCTCCCATGCTGATCCTCGACGAAGCGACCAGTAACGTCGATACCAGAACCGAGATCCTGATCCAGAAGGCGATGGATTCTCTGACCAGCGGCAGAACGAGCTTCGTTATCGCGCACAGACTGTCTACCATCAAGAACGCTGACCTGATCTTCGTTATGAAGGACGGCAATATCGTAGAGACCGGTAACCACGACTCCCTGATGGAGCTCGGCGGACTCTACAGCGAGATCTACAACTCTCAGTTCAACTGATGATAAGAGAAAACGGATCCCGATGATCCGTTGAAGTCAAATCAATTTACTGCCTGTCATATCCCGCCCGACGCGGTGCGGATACGGCAGGCAGTTTTTTATGTAGGGATATTTACAGTTACCCTAGAGTCCTCATTCCATCAGAGATTACCGATTATTAACAGAGTATTTTTCGCTTTTCAGGGAGAAATCTTGCGTTGAGATTCTTGTTATTTTCATCGAATTGTGGTATAATTATTCAATTAAAGTTTGGGAGGTATCTGTATGAGATCGCTCAAAACAACAGGAAAAAGATCGCTGAGCTTCCTCCTGCTGACGGTCATGCTGTTCACGGTGCTCGCGGCGGCGCCATTCGACGTCAGCGCGGCAGGGAGCATCACGCTCAACGATCACCATTGGGACAGCACAGCCAACGCGGTCGTTGTCGATCCTGTCACGATCACGGATTATACACGGATGTCGGACAGGGCGTCCAATACCCTGACGACAGGCTGTTATGCCGTCACGTCGAACACAACCGTGAACGATCTGCTCACGATCAGGGACGGCGACACAGTCGGCATCTATCTCGGCTCCGGCGCGACCCTAACCTGTAAATACGGTATCAGGGTGCCGAGAAACGCGACGCTGAATATCTACGGCGCTTCGGACGGCAAGCTGGAAGCCGATCTCTATCCTCTTGACCATTATACATACACTGCGGGCTATTACGTCAAGCATTATGTTTATCAGGAGAACGCCGCGATCGGCTCTCATGACGGTGAGAATGCCGGTACTATCAATATCCACGGCGGCGATATCTACGCAAGAACGTCGATCAACAGCAAGGCGGCGTGTATCGGCGGCGGTCGGAACGGCTCGCCGAAGGGCGTCAATATCTGGGACGGCAAGGTGACCTGTAAGGATGACCTGTCTTCCGGCGCGGGCATCGGCGGCGGCTCAGGCGGCGCGGCGTCATGGGGCGACGGGATCCGCATCTACGGCGGTATTGTCGACGCTCATTCCCAAAGCGGCGCGGCGATCGGCTCAGGCTATAAGGGCGGCAACCGCGGCTCCGTCTCGATCTTCGGAGGTACTGTTAAAGCTCATTCCGTCAGCGGCGCGGGTATCGGCGGCGGCGCATACAGCTCGAATCCCGCGATCAATATTTCCAAGGGACGTATCAACGCCTGCTCCTACGGCTCGGATCTTGATGATTCCGGCGCGGGCATCGGCTCGGGTGAGGGCTGTAACCAGTCCGGCGCGATCAACATCACCGGCGGCACCGTCAGCGCCGCAGGCGAGTTCGGCGCGGGCGTCGGCGCAGGCGCGAGAGGCTCGGGCAAAACCATCAACATCAGCAACGCCTATGTTTGTGCCATCTCGACCGGCGGCGGCGCGGGCGTCGGCGGCGGCAGAGGTGAAGAAGGTAAAAACTGGGGCAACGGCGGTACGATCACCATTGATAAATCCACGGTACTCGCGACCTCCTATAACTATAAGACCGGTCAGAATCTGATCGACGCGATCAAGAAACAGCTTGAAGGAGGAATCAAGCTGCCATTTCCGTCGCCTGAGAGAAATTATGCCAACGCGGCGATCGCCGCGATCGGCGGGCTGATTAGCCTGTTCAGCAGGGAGCATTGCGGTACGGCGATCGGCGGCGGTGAATACGGCGACGGCGGTACGATCACGATCCGAAATAACTCCTATGTCAGCGCGGTCAGCGGTATCCGTTCCGCAGGTATCGGCGGCGGCTACCAGAGGGGCTTTGGGAGTATCGACATTCTCAACAGCGAAGTCCACGTCAAAATGGACGACGACTACGGCGCGGCGATCGGCACCGGTCAGGAATCGAAGACCAACGGTACCATCAATATCGTAGGGTCGACCGTCGAGGCAAAGGCCGGCTCCGACGCGGCGGCGATCGGCACCGGCGATGAGACGGATTGCCCCGCGAACAATATCAACATTACGAATTCCGATATCACCGCAACGGGCGGCGATTACGCCGCGGGTATCGGCGGCGGCGACGACGTCAGCGGCGGCAACATCACCGTCACCGGTTCCAAGGTCACCGCGACCGGCGGCGACCAGGGCGCCGGCATCGGCGGCGGTGAGGACGGCCACGGCGGCAACATCACCATCACCGACTGTACCCTTGTCAATGCGACGGGCGGCGAGTATGCCGCGGGTATCGGCGGAGGAGAGGACGGAGACGGCGGCAATATCACCATCTCCGGCTGTACCTCTGTGATTGCGAAGAGCGGCGAGGACGCGGCGGCGATCGGCGGCGGCGACAACGGCAAGAGCGGTACGATCAAGATCTCCGACTGCGACTATGTCGAGGCGACCGCAGGCGATTCCTACGGCGCGGCGATCGGTTCAGGCGACGACGCGAACGCGGGTACCATCACGATCTCCGGGTGCAAGAAGGTCGTTGCGACCGCGAAGAAGGACGCGGCGGCGATCGGCGGCGGTGAACACGGAAGCGTCGATACCGTCAGCATCACAGACTGTGACGAGGTCATCGCGAAAAGCGGGAGCTACGGCGCGGCGATCGGCGGCGGTGACGCGGGCGGCTTCAATAAGATCACGCTCAAGAACTGCGGTTCCGTCTATGCAGAGAGCAGCGACTACGGCGCGGCGATCGGCACAGGCGACGAGGCGGGGACTGTCGGCACGATCGAGATCATCAATTCCAAGGTCGAGGCGCACGGCGGCTCGGAGGCAGCGGGTATCGGAACCGGCAACGAGGCCGGTGCAGCGCCGACCATCCTGATAGATTATTCGACCGTCAACGCTTACGGCGGCGATCTTGCCGCGGGCATCGGCGGCGGCGACAACGTCGGCGGCGGTAATATCACGATCCAAAATGAATCGAACGTCAAAGCCCGGGGCGGTAAGGACGCCGCAGGCATCGGCGGCGGAGAGGATGGCAACGGCGGCAATATCAAGATCGTCAGCTCCAATGTCTATGCCGAGGGCAAGCATTACGGCGCGGGTATCGGCGGCGGTGAGGATGCGGGCATCGGATCCTTTGCGGCGCTCGGTCTGAGCAACATCGAGGCGGTCGCCGGAGACAGCGGCTACGGCGTGTCCGTCGGCAACGGCGACTATGACGCGATCCTCAGCTCTCGTCCCTATCGAGGACCTTATACGCTCGATTCCGCGCTGGGGGTGGAGGCGGACGGCGCCTACTATTTCGGCGACAGCCGGTACAACGTGATCAAGTCGAAAAAGCATACGCTGATCTACTCCTGCAGGCACAGCTTCTCATGGCGTCCTCTGAATAATCTTCAACACATCAAATACTGCGACAAATGCGGCTATACGACCGAATCCGCCGACCATGTATGGGGCGCTGACGACGTCTGTACCGTGTGCGGCGCGTCAAAGGATTCCTTCGTCCTGACCTTTGTCGAGAGAAACGACGGGGGAGAGGTCACGAGAACCGAGGACGCTCCTCAGAACAGCAGATTCACCCTTCCCGGGAGCACGACCGCTCCCTCCGGCAAGGAGTTCGCCTGCTGGCTCGGCGATAACGGCGTGACCTATCTGCCCGGTGAATCGGTGGTCTACGGCGGCGTCGACTCCGCCTATCATTTCACGGCGAAATACCTGACCGTGGTTCAAACGAATTATGTCGATGAAAACGGCGGCAGTGTTGAGGACGTTTCTGCGAGATTGATCACGGCGAGCGATCTGCCGCTGTCCCTCGATTCCGGCACCTATGTCGTCGAAGAGAGTATGGCGCAAACGAATCACACCATGAAGCTGAAAGGCTCGGTCAACCTGATCATCGCGCTCAACGCAAAGCTGGAGCTTGGAAATAAAACCGACAAGATCCCTTCCATGGAGGCGATCGATTCCAAAACATCGCTCAGCCTGTTTACGCGAGCCGTGATGCAGAAGGATGATATCATCGGCGGGCTGGTTATCAACGGCAGCGCGCAATTTGCGAACCTCTATCAATACGGCTGTTATTTGAAATCAGATCAGTATACGGAGATCGCGCAGTTCGGACGGTTCGTCAGCGGCTCCACCTACCTGGAAGGCAGGACGATCATCGAGCGCATGGAATATGACGGCGGTTTCGCGGAGCTTGTCAATCTGACCCTGAATGATTCCGCGCTGCTTGACTGGACGAATTGGAAGGATGAAATCAGGATCAGGCTGAACACATCGGACAACGGCATCTTCAAAGTCGCCGATGGAAAGGCGTTCCATCCTTATCCTGATAAGACCATCCTTTATACCGGCACGCTGGATCAAAGCGAGACCGTCAGCTGGATCAGCGGAGTATGGATACAACCCGCAGAGTATCATCATTACGACGAGCCCGTCTGGGAATGGCCGGAGGACTATGATGATATCGAGGACGTGACGGCTGTCCTGACATGTACGGACAGCGACTGCGGGGCTGTTCAGCGGTTGAAGCCGATTCTCTCCATCTCGAATCAGGAAAACGATCAGAAAACGGTCACGGCGGAATGTGTTGTCTACGGCATGCTGTACACCGACGTTCATTATTACTATCCCAAGTACAGGCTCAAGATCGAGACCATCGGCCACGGCGAGCTTTCGGCGGATAAGGAAAGAGCGAGCTATCGCGAGACCGTGACCCTCACGCCCCTGCCTGACGAGAATAATGTCCTCAAGAGCGTGACCGTCACCGATAAGTCGGGCGAGCCTGTTCAGGTGAACAACCTGACCTTCAAGATGCCGGTCGGCGGCGCCGTGGTATCGGGAGAGTTCGCCGAGTATAAGCATGTAGCGGCAGTCGAGCCGTATATCGACGTCGAGGGCGACTATATCCCCGGTAACATCGAGTACTTTATCGGCGGCGACGGCAATCGCTATGGTATGAAGGCGGACGGCACGGTCGACGACAGCCGCGTCCTCAGCGACGAGGAGCTTGTCCTCAGCTACTTTACCTTCAAACTGCTCAACAATGACACTTACCAAATCACGAAATTTACAGGCGAGTTGTCCAATGACGGGACGGATGAGCCGCTGGAATTCAGGATTCCCAAGACCTATCGCGGGAAGAAGATCACTACGCTGGGCGACAACGTATCCAGTCTGATCCATTGCTCCGCTCCCGTGCACCTCATCCTCAACGAGAATATCACAACAATCAACAACTACGCCTTCCAGGGCGCGTCGGTGACGAAGGTCAGCGGCTGTAACGGAGATAACGCTCCCCAAACGCCGAACCTTTCCAATATCGGTTATCGTGTTTTCAAGAACGAGTACGGCAAAAATCCTACGCTTGATATCACGCTCGATCACCTCGGCGAGATCACGTTCGGCAGAGCTGTTTTCACCAAGCTCACGCCGACGATCCATCTGTCACATATGACGACCTTCAAGGGCTATTCGCTGGAGGCGAGCACGGCCTTTGACTTTATCGACCCCCATCTCTGCGACGAGCCTGTGTGGAGCTGGTCGGAGGATCTCAGCACCGCGACCGCGGAGTTCGCCTGTTCGCACCCCCTGTGCGACTTCCGTGAGGTTCTCAACGCTTCCGTTTCGCGCAGAGGATCCGGCGATTCCGCTTTCTATGTTGCAACGGTGGAATTTGAAGGCAAGCTCTATATGGACGTCAAGGGCGCAGAGGCGACCTATGTGCCGCTTGTCGAGCCGACGATCGACGAGAACGGCGAATACATTCCCGGAAACTTCGCGCACTTCGTGATCAACGGCAAATACTATGACATTACTGCCGAAGGAGCTGTCGGAAATGAGATCAGCTCGGTCGAGCTTTCCTATTTCGATTTCAAGTCTCTGCATGACGGCACCTGGCAGATCAATTATTATACGGGACCTGTCAATGACCTCACGCGGCTTGAGATCCCCAAGACCTATCGGGGGAAGAAGATCACCGTGCTCGGCAACGACGATTATGAGCCTTTGTTCGTCTCGGACAACGCCGTCTCAACGGAGCTTGTGCTGAATGAGAACATCACGAGGATCACGGAGAACGCCTTCAACCGCATCAAGATCACGAAGGTCACGGGCGATACCTCCAACCTGAGCTTCCTCGGCGGTATGGCGTTCACCTATGCCGATAACGCCGAGCCCTACACGCTGGAAATCACCCTGAGCTATCCCGGCGAGATACGCCACGGCGTGATGGTGTTCGCGGACGACGATGACGTGCGTACCGTCACCGTCCGTATGAAGCACTCCGCTTCCTTCACCACTCCCGGCGATCTGTATTACGAGGACGGCGGCGTGCCTGATGTGACCTTTGTGTTCTACGACGCGCACAGCTACGGCGAGCCCGTGTGGAGCTGGTCGGAGGATCACTGCGCGGCGACGGCAACGTTCACCTGTACCGATGAACGCTGTCAGCATCATGAGACGGTCGACGCCGTTATCAAGACGGAGACCGTGAACAAAAACAACTATTATATCGCAACCGTGGAGTTTGAGGGCGAGGTCTACACCGACCGACAGGGCGTGCAGTATGTGCCTCAGGTCGAGCCGTATGTGGATGAAAACGGCGCGTATATCTTCGGCGTCATGGAGCATTACAGGATCGGCGATACCAACTGCGCCGTGAATGAGGACGGCAGTATCGGCGAGGTGCTCTCCTCGGTCGAGCTCTCCTATTTCAAATTCTATGACGGCAGCGTCGTGAGCTATACGGGTCCGACGAAGAACCTCTCCCGCATCGTTATCCCCAAGTCGGTGAACGGCAGGAAGCTCACCAGGATCGGCAAGGAGTATAGTACTGAGAAATTCTTCCCGAACGGTCTGGAGGATAAGAGCCGACCGATCGAGCTGGTGCTCAACGAGAATATCGAGATGATCTATTCCGGCACCTTTGCAGGTTATCCGATCACCTCGGTCACGGGCAACACTTCAAGACTGAACACGCTCGAAAGACGCGTCTTTGACAATTACAGCGGCGCGACGAGAACGCTGGATATCAACCTCGACTACAGCGGCAGCATCACCATGAACTGGGCGGTATTCCGGAATCTGGACGTCGTCGCGCATCTGAAGCACAGTACCACATTCAAGATAGATGACAAGCTGAATATGGTTGAGCACAGCATCACCTATGACTTCACCGACGCGCATCTGTTCGGCGACCCTGAGTGGGAATGGTCGAATGATCACCGCAAGGCACAGCTCGTGCTGACCTGTACCGACGAACGCTGTCAGCATCGGGAGACCTACGACGCGGTCGTGACCGTGACGGACGCTATTGATCAGACGACCTACACCGCACGCGCCGAGCTTGACGGGGAGGTCTATACAGATACTGTCGAAGTAGCGAAGGCGCAGAACAGCATCGTGATCGCGGATATGCTTCACGGTACGATCACCGCCGATAAGGAGAAGGCGTATGCGGGCGAGACCGTAACGCTCACCGCTCAGCCCGAGACAGGCTACAAGCTCCTGTCCGTAAAGGTCGCAGACGCGAACGGCAGGGAGCTTCCCTTGGATGGCTTGACCTTTACCATGCCGTCGTCAGACGTAAATGTGAACGCTATGTTTGAACTGAATGATTATGAGATCGCCTATGAAGCGGAGAACGGCAGGATCATCGGACCTTACTCCGCGAAGATCGGCGAGGAGATCACCCTGCGGATCGCACCCTTCGGCGGCTATGAGCTCGACGCGCTGACCGTCACCGACAGCGAGGGTCATGTGACCGCTGTGACGGATGACCGTTTCATCATGCCCGCGAGCGATGTCACCGTGAAGGCGGTATTCAAAAAATCCGATCTTGCGATCACCTATGAGGTCGAGGGCGGCGGTACCGTGACAGGCGCACAGACAGCGCAGGTCGGCGATGAAGTGCCGCTGACGATCACGCCCGATGAAGGCTGCGCGTTGCTCAACCTCTGGGCTGAAAATGACGAGTGGGGTGAGCCTGCTAACATCATCGACGGCGTGATGTATATGATCGACGGTAACGTGACCGTTTTCGCACAGTTTGTCCCTGTCACACCGTTCAAAGCGCCGTATATCGACGCAGAGGGCGAATACCATCTCGGTAACGTTGCGTATGCCGAGGTCGACGGATCGTATTTCGCGGTCGAGAACGGCGTTGTCGGCGATCCGCTCGACAAGATCGAGGTATCATACTATGACTTTGCGCTCCGTCCCGACGATACCTGGCAGATCCGCTATTATACCGGCCCGACCGATAGCCTGACGAAGATCGAGATTCCCAAGACCTTTGACGGCAGAAAGGTCACCGTGCTGGGTACGGACGACAGCAACCGCTTCTATGATACCGAAAAGACGCAGTTTGAGCTGATCCTCAACGAGAATATCACCGAGATCAAGCCCTATACCTTCTATGTGCTCTATGTGACGAAGGTCTCGGGCGATACCTCCGGCTTATCCAAGATCGGCGACTACGCCTTCTCGTGGGCGAACAGCCCCGGCGACTATACGCTCGATATGACGCTCGACTATCCCGGAACGATCTCAAACGGCAGAGAGATCTTCAACCACATGAACGTCACGCTCCGCTTGAAGCACGCGACCGCCTTTAACCGTTCCACGCTGAGCGCGAAGAACGTCAGCTATATCTTTACCGACGACCACGTCTGCAGCGCTCCCGTCTGGACGTGGGAGCATAATGCCGCGAAGGCGACCTTCACCTGTACCGATCACCGCTGTAAGCAGGTCGAGACGATCCCCGCCGGCGTGACGCGGGAGCTTGTCGACGGCAAGAGCGTATATACCGCGACCGTTACCTATAACGGCAAGACCTATACCGACGCCAAGTCGCCCGACTACTTTGTCAAGCACTCCCTGTCTCTCAACGGCGATATCGGCGTGAACTTCTATCTGGATATCCCCGAAGCCGATCAGGGCAAGGACATCAAGGTCGTGTTCACCTGGCACGGCAACAGCAAGGAGCAGAAGTCGGTCACGGTTCCGTTCAGCGGCGTTCCGTCTGCAAACGGGCTCTTCAAATTCACCTGCAACGTTTGCGCCGCAGAGATGAATGACGAGATCACTGCAAATCTTTACTTTGACGACGAGCTGATGGAGACCGACCGCTACAGCGTCAGAGCCTACGCGGACGTCATTCTCTATGATAAGGATTGGATCGCGGCATATCAGGCGGGTCACAGCGATTACGATGCGCTTGCGATGCTCGTGAAAACCATGCTCAACTTCGGCACGGCGGCGCAGATGCACTTCGGCTACAATACCGACGCGCCCGCGAACGCAGGCGTGGAGCACCCGCTCGTGACGCCCGACGCGGATGAGATCGCGGAGATCGTCGGAGATATCCCGAGCAAGTCCGTTGACCTGAGAGCATACGGCGTGGAGTACTATGGCTACAGCCTGCTGTTAAAGACCGAGACCACCCTGCGCTTCTACTTCAAGATCACGGATCGGGAGCTTTACGATCCGGCTGTGTTCCGTCTCGGCAACATCACGGAAGTGAAGGATTATAACGAGAGCTATGTGTATATCGAGCTTACCGGCATCGCGGCGAGGGAGCTGGGCGATACCCACACCCTGACGGTCGGCGATACGGTTTTTGGAAGCTTCTCGGCGCTGTCTTACGTCAAGGACGTTTTGACGGACGGATCGTCCGCCGATACGCTCGCCGACGCTGCCGCGGCGCTGTACCGCTATTATGAAGCGGCAGAAGTATTCTTCGGTTAAAGGAGGACGGCATCATGAAAGGACAAGAGAATAAGGAACGCTATGAGCGAGTTGCGTTGGAAATCATCGGCTTTTCAACGGATGACGTCCTGGACTCCTCCATCCCCATAGAGGAGAACGACGAGCTTGATATCCGAACCGGCAACTGACGCCCTTGTTTGCAGAAAAATAACACATCATAAATGCGCTGTCGGAGTATATTGAAGGTGTAAAATGAAAGTAGACACAAAAAGTGTCTGCTTTCTTTTTTTGTGTTAGAATTAAGAAGGAGGTGTTGAAATGAAGAATAAGAAATACAG
>CACYFH010000028.1 GCA_902773635.1 uncultured Ruminococcus sp.
GACCGATGCCGTAGATGTAAGTGAGTCCGATTTCTACTCGCTTGTCACGGGGTAAGTCAACACCTGCTATACGAGCCATTAAAATGCACCTCCATTTGATAATAATAAATTCATTTGTGTGAAAAATTGATAGAATAAACGAATACTGAAAACTGAAAACTTAAGACTTAAGAATAAGCGGAGGGCTTTGCCCTCACCCGATTATAATTGTTCGAGCGCAACGCGCGAGTCACCGTCATTATTCATTTTTCAGTCTTCATTCTTCAGTTTTCATTAGCTCGCGCAGCGAGCCTTATCCCTGTCTCTGCTTATGCTTCGGGTTCTCGCAGATTACCATTACCTTACCGTGTCTCTTGATAATCTTGCACTTCTCACACATTTTCTTTACTGAAGGTCTGACTTTCATGAATATCATTCCTTTCTTTAGTGTAGAATCAGTTTAGCCTCCCTTTTCCGAGGGAGGTGCCCCGACAGGGGCGGAGGGTTCTCACAGATAACCGCATCCTTTTGCCGAAGCGGTCATCCTGCACATTCAACCCTCAGTCACCTTGCGGTGACAGCTCCCTTAAAACCGGGAGCCTCATGCTTACTTCGTTCTCCAAGTGATCCTGCCGCGGGTGAGGTCGTAGGGAGACATCTCTACCGTGACCTTATCGCCGGGGAGGATGCGGATGAAGTTCATTCTCAGCTTGCCTGAGATAACGGCCAGGATCTTGTGACCGTTGGGAAGCTCTACATTGAACTGTGCGTTCGGGAGAGCCTCGGTGACGATACCCTCGATTTCAATAACGTCCTGTTTTGACATGACTTAACCTCCTGTATTGTAGTCTTTTAAAAACACTCTTAATTGTCGGTTGGTTGTGATGCAATCTGTCGCGGCTGCGGTAGCTTGTAAATGCAGCAGGTTCTTTCGCTTGGGACGCTCGATGGGGCGGCGTTTGCCGTCCGCGATGAGCGCGAACCTCGCGTCCTGAACCTCCAGCACCACGAAAGCCTTTCCTTTATCGCGGCCTGCTTTTGCGATGACAACGGAGCCCTTCTCAATATTCATAGAAACCTCAATCCAATAAGGTCATGATCTTGGGGCCGTCGGGCGTGATACAGACGGTATGCTCAAAGTGAGCGGCTAAGGAGCCGTCCACCGTGACGGCAGTCCAGCCGTCGGAGAGTATCTTCGTCTGATGATTGCCCATTGTGATCATCGGCTCGATTGCGATCGTCATGCCCGGAATCAGGCGAGGGCCTCTTCCGGGTGTACCGTAGTTCGGCACACTGGGATCTTCATGCAGCTTCGTACCTACGCCGTGGCCGGTAAAATTCCGTACCACCCCGTAGCCACGAGGTTCGACATACCTCTGCACAGCGCTGCCGATATCGCCGATGCGATTTCCGGCCTGCGCCGCCTTGATTCCCTCATAAAGACTCTCTCTCGTCGCGTCGAGGAACGCCTGTACCTCTTTGGGGATATCGCCGCAGGGATAGGTATAGGCGTTGTCGCCGTGATACCCGTGCATGCCCGCCATAATGTCGATGGACACGATATCGCCTCGTCTGAGGATCGTCTTTTTGCTCGGTATGCCATGGACTACCACGCTGTTCACGGAGATACAGCTGCTCGCCGGGTAGCCTTCGTAACCGAGGGTGGAGGGCACGCCGCCCTCACCCTCGATAAATTTACGAACTGCCGTGTCGATCTCTAAGGTCGACACGCCCGGCTCGACCATCTCTCCGGCGAGCTTCAAAGCCCGCGCGGACAGCGTGCACGCGTCCTGCATTTTCTGGATTTCACGTGCGGTCTTGACTACAATCATGCTTAAGCCTCGAGTGCTTTAAAAGTCAGCTCGGTAGTCTCTTCAACAGAGTTTTGACCCTCAACGATGAAGAGCTTGCCCTGCTTCTCATAGTAGCCCTTGAGCGGCTCGGTCTCTTTATGATAGATATCGAGACGCGCCTTGACTGTGTCAGGATGGTCGTCCTTGCGCTGAATAAGGGCGCCCGCGCAATCATCGCAGATACCCTCTACCTTGGGCTTCAAGCTCTCGGTATGATAGGGTCTGCCGCATTTCTCGCACACGCGGCGTCCGGACAGACGGTTGATGATCACATCGTCAGAGACCTCGATGTCGATGACCTTGTCGATGCTGATGCCCATTTCGTCCAGAGCCTCGGCCTGAGGGATGGTGCGGGGGAAGCCGTCCAGGATGAAGCCGTCTTTGCAGTCGTCTTCAACCAGTCTCTCCTTGATGATGCCGATAACGACCTCATCGGGAACGAGCTGACCCGCGTCGATGAAGGACTTCGCCTTCAGTCCCATCTCTGTACCGCTCTTCAGCGCTGCACGGATGATGTTGCCCGTGCTGATCTGGGGAATATTCAAACGCTCGCTGATGACAGCGGCCTGAGTGCCTTTGCCTGCACCGGGAGCGCCTAAAAGGATAAGTTTCATAATCTACACCTCATAACGGTTGCGATCAGTCAAGGAAGCCCTTGTAGTGACGCATCATCATCTGAGACTCGAGCTGCTTCGCAGTATCCAGAGCGACGCCGACGATAATGATGACGGAAGTACCGCCCATAGAGAGGCCGTACATGCCGGTCGCGTCGGAGTACAGGATCGGGAGCAGCGCGATAACTGCGAGGAAGAGCGCGCCGATCAGGGTGATTCTCGACAGGATCTTGGCGATAAAGTCGGATGTAGGTCTGCCGGGACGGATGCCCGGGATCGTACCGTTGTTCTGCTTTAAGTTGTTCGCCATCTCGATCGGGTTGTACTGGATGGTGGTGTAGAAATAAGCGAACGCCAGGATCAGAACGAAGTACAGGACAGCGTAGAGCCATCCGGAGGTCTGGAACGCCTTGAAGAAGCCGTCCCAGAAGCTGCCCTCAGGGGGATTGACGAACAGCTTGATGGTGCTGGGGATAGAGAGGATAGACGACGCGAAGATGATCGGCATTACGCCGCCCAGCGCAACCTTGATCGGCAGGTGGGTGGACTGACCGCCGTACATCTTGCGGCCGACAACGCGCTTCGCATACTGGATCGGGATGCGTCTCTCAGCATCCTGCATGAAGGTGATGACCCAAACAACAGCGAGGAACAGGATGATCCACAGCGGTACGAGAACGTAGAACTGGGTCTGACCCTGCGCGCCGAAGCCCCAATACTGGGACAGAACGTTGACGGTGTAGGGCAGTCTCGCGATAATACCCGCAAACAGCAGGATGGAGATACCGTTGCCGATACCGTTCTTGTTGATCTGCTCACCGAGCCACATGATCAGCGCGGTACCTGCGGTGAACGCGAAGATGATAACGAACGCGGAGAACCACATAGAGAAGCCCGTGGTGTACTGCGCGATGGCGGTACCGTTCGAATCCTTCTGGTTCAGCAGGAAGATGAAGTAAGCCGTACCCTGAATCAGGCCTAAGCCTACGGTAACATAACGGGTGATCGCGGCGATCTTCTTTCTGCCCTCTTCGCCTTCCTTAGAGAGACGCTCGAGGGGCGGGATCGCTACGCACAGCAGCTGCATGATGATGGAGCTGTTGATGTAGGGGGTGATACCCATTGCGAAGATGGTGGCGTTACTGAACGCGCCGCCGGAGAGGGTATTCAGATAACCGACAAGGGTCTCATCCATACCGGAGTTCTGGGCGGTGTTCATGAGGTTTGCCAGCGCATCCATGTTCAGGAACGGAACCGGGATAACGGAGCCGATTCTGAAGATGACGACGATTAACAGCGTAAAGAGAATCTTTTTACGCAGATCCGGGATGGACCATGCGTTTCTGATCGTCTTAAACAATTAAATCACCTCAGTCTTTCCGCCGGCAGCCTCGATCTTGGCGACAGCGCCCTTAGAGAACGCGTTTGCCTTGACTGTGAGCTTCTTGGTCAGCGTGCCGTTGGAAAGAATCTTGACTGCGTCAAAAGAATTCTTAACGATACCCTTTTCGGTGAGCGCAGCGAGATCTACAACAGCACCGTCCTCAAACTTATTGAGAGTGCCTACATTGATAGCAACAACGGTCTTAGCGAAGATGTTGTTGAAGCCGCGCTTAGGGATACGGCGCTGCAGAGGCATCTGACCGCCTTCAAAGCCCAGACGCATACCCTTACCGGATCTTGCCTTCTGACCCTTGTGACCCTTACCGGCGGTCTTACCCTGACCGGAACCGTGGCCGCGGCCGATTCTCTTAGCTTCCTTCTTGGAACCCTCAGCGGGGGATAAATCATGAAGTTTCATATCTTTCGCACCTCCTTAGTCTTTGTCAACCACTACGAGGTGGATAATCTTCTGTACCTTGCCCTGGGTCGCCGCGTTGTCGGGCTGCTCAACGCAGTCGCCGATCTTCTTCAGACCCAGAGAATAAGCGGTAGCGATCTGATCTTTCTTGGAGCCGATCAGGCTCTTAACCAATTTAATCTTCATCTTGCCGCCTCCTTACAGAATCTCTTTTACGGACTTGCCGCGAACGCGGGCGACCTCCTCGGCTGTGCGCAGAGCGCCCAGACCCTGAAGGGTAGCTCTGACAACGTTGCAGGGGTTGTTAGAGCGGAGAGCCTTTGTACGGATGTCCTTGATACCGACAGCCTCGACGACCGCACGCACGGGGCCGCCGGCGATCACGCCGGTACCGGGGGCGGCGGGCTTCATCAGAACTCTGCCCGCGCCATACTCGCCGATGATCTCGTGCGGAATGGTGGTGCCCTTGAGGGCTACGGTCATGAGGTGCTTCTTAGCGTCCTCGATTCCCTTGCGGATTGCGTCGGGAACTTCACCGGCCTTGCCGATACCGAAGCCGACGATGCCTTCGCCGTTACCTACGACGACCAGCGCAGCGAACTTCATTACGCGGCCGCCCTTAACGGTCTTAGAAACGCGGTTGATCGCAACAACGCGCTCGGTCAGCTCCAGTGTAGATGCGTCAATAATATTAGCCAAAGTAATTCCTCCAATCCTTAGAAATTGAGGCCGCCCTCACGGGCGCCTTCGGCCAACGCTTGAACACGGCCGTGATAGATGTTACCGCCTCTGTCGAAAACGACGTCGGTGATGTTCTTTTCCTTAGCGCGCTCAGCGATGAGCTTGCCGACTGCCTTGGCAGCTTCCTTGTTGCCGCCGCCCTCTATGGTCTTATCGAGGGAAGAAGCGCTGCACAGGGTAACGCCCTTCACGTCATCGATGATCTGAGCATAGATGTTGTTCGTGGAGCGGAACACACAAAGGCGAGGACACTCGGCTGTGCCGCTTAACTTACCGCGTACTCTCTTGTGTCTTCTGACACGAGCAGCTTTAGAATCAGGTCTACTTACCATTGTATTTTCACTCCTTTATTAAGCCTTACCGGTCTTGCCTTCCTTGCGGCGGATATACTCGCCGACATACTTGATACCCTTGCCCTTATAAGGCTCCGGCGGGCGTTTCTCTCTGACCTCGGCAGCAAACTGACCTACCTTTTGCTTATCAATGCCGTGGATAACGATGCTGTTGGGGTTGGGAACGTCGATCTTGATATCATCGGTCTCGGAAACGATGACCTGATGAGAATAACCGATGTTCATGACGAGCTGGTTGCCCTGCTTCTGAACACGGTAACCTACGCCGTTGACCTCGAGCTCCTTCTTGTAGCCCTCGGTAACGCCGACTACCATGTTGTGAATGATCGTACGGGTCAGACCGTGCAGAGAGCGGTTGAGCTTCTCGTCGTTCGGTCTCTTTACCTCGATCACTGCCCCATTGATTTCCACAGTCATGTTGGGGTTGATCTTCTGGGTGAGCTCACCCTTGGGACCCTTGACTGTGATAACGCCGTTTTCGAACTTAACGTCCACGCCGGCGGGAATATTTATAGGTTTTCTTCCAATTCGAGACATTGTCGCACCTCCTCTTACCAGATAAACGCGAGGACCTCGCCGCCGACGTTCTGCTTTCTCGCTTCACGGTCGGTCATCACACCCTTGGAGGTGGAGATGATAGCGATACCAAGGCCCTTCATGACCTTGGGCATATCCTCAACATTGCTGTAAATACGCAGGCCGGGCTTGGAAACGCGGCGGAGACCCTGGATAACGGGTCTCTTGCCCTCAAGATACTTGAGGGTCACGGTGATGACGCCCTGCTTGCCGTCCTCCTCAACGGAGAAGTTCTTGATATAACCCTCGTCCAGCAGGATCTGGCAGATAGCCTTCTTCATGTTGGATGCGGGGATCTGTACAGTGTCGTGCTTCGCTGAGTTAGCATTACGGATTCGTGTCAGTAAATCAGCGATAGTATCAGTAATTTGCATAACTTAAATCCTCCTTGCTTACCAGCTTGCTTTCTTGACGCCCGGGATCTCGCCCTTGTAAGCGAGCTCACGGAAACAGATACGGCATACGCCAAACTTACGAAGGTAGGCGTGTGGTCTACCGCATATCTTGCAACGTGTATATTCGCGAGTAGAGAACTTCTGCTTTCTCTGCTGCTTGTTCTTCATAGCAGTCTTTGCCACAACAATCCCTCCTTACTTCTCGAACGGAGCGCCCATCAGGGTGAGCAGCTCGCGCGCTTCTTCATCATTGGTCGCGGTGGTTACGAAGATGATATCCATACCGCGGACCTTGTCGATCTTATCGTAGTCGATCTCGGGGAAGATCAGCTGCTCCTTGAGACCCAGAGCATAGTTGCCGCGGCCGTCAAAGGAGTTGGGGTTGATGCCGCGGAAGTCGCGGACACGGGGCAGCGCTACGTTGAACAGTCTGTCGAGGAACTCATACATACGCTCGCCGCGGAGGGTGACCTTCGCGCCGATGGGCATGCCCTCACGGAGCTTAAAGTTCGCGACGGACTTGCGCGCCTTACAGATATGCGCCTTCTGACCGGTGATCTGGGCCAGATCGGAGAGGATCGCGTCCATCGCCTTCGCGTTGTCCTTGACCTCGCCTGCGCCTACGTTTACTACGATCTTGTCGAGCTTCGGGATCTGCATCACACTCTTGTAAGAGAACTTCTTCATCAGAGCAGGTGCAACTTCCTCAGCGTAAAACTTCTTAAGTCTTGCCATTTCTAAAGTCCTCCTTACAGTGCTTCGCCGCACTTCTTGCAGACGCGGCCCTTTGTGCCGTCCTCATAGATCTTGTGACCTACGCGGGTAGCTTCCTTGCAGCGGGGGCAGATGATCTGGACCTTGGATGCGTAGAACGCGCCCTCAGCCTTGATGATGCCGCCGGGCTCGCCCATACGGCGGGGCTTGACATGCTTAGAAACCATGTTGATCTTCTCGACGATGACCTTGCCCTCAGAGGGAGAGACCGCGAGAACCTTGCCCTTCTTGCCCTTATCCTTACCGCTCAAAACGATTACGGTGTCACCGGTTTTAACATGAACTTTATTCATTTATGACACCTCCATTAAAGTACTTCCGGAGCGAGAGAGAGGATCTTCATGTAATCCTTGTCACGAAGCTCTCTTGCTACGGGTCCGAAGATACGAGTACCGCGCGGGTTCTTATCTTCCTTGATGATAACGGCTGCGTTCTCATCGAAGCGGATGTAGGTGCCGTCGTCGCGGCGAACGCCCTTAGCGGAGCGAACGACCACGGCGCGGACTACGTCGCCCTTCTTGACGATACCGCCGGGCGCAGCCTTCTTGACAGACGCTACGATAACGTCGCCGATATTAGCATATCTTCTTCTGGTACCGCCGAGTACACGAATGCACATAAGTTCCTTTGCACCGGTGTTGTCGGCGACCTTGAGATAAGTTTGCTGTTGAATCATGTGTTAATCTCCTCTCAAGAACTTATTTCGCTTTTTCGATGATCTCGACGAGTCTCCATCTCTTGTCCTTGGACAGGGGACGAGTCTCCATGATCTTAACGCGGTCACCAACGTGAGCCTCATTCTTCTCATCGTGAGCCTTCATGCGGATGGTGCGCTTGATAACCTTGTTGTAAAGCTTGTGCTTTACGCTGTCCTCGATCGCAACGACGATGGTCTTATCCATCTTATCGGAAGCAACGCGACCGACGAGAGTCTTTCTCATATTTCTTTCGCTCATGGCTTACCTCCTTATGCCTCGCTGTCGGAGAGCTCACGCATAACGGTAGAAACGCGTGCGATGTCTCTCTTGACGGCTGTAATACGCATCGGGTTGTCGAGCTGGTTGATAGCAAGCTGGAAGCGAAGGTTGAAGAGCTCCTGCTTGAGATCCTTCAACTTAGCCTCGAGCTCGCTCGGGGTTAAATCTCTTAATTCCTTAGCAGTCATGCTTAAACCTCCTCGTCCTTCTTGATGAACTTGCACTTGATCGGCAGCTTAGCAGCCGCAAGACGCATAGCCTCTCTTGCTGTCTCCTCCGGTACACCGGCGATCTCGAACATTACTCTGTCGGGCTTGACAACAGCTACCCAATACTCGGGTGAACCCTTACCGGAACCCATTCGGGTCTCAGCGGGCTTCGCTGTAACCGGCTTATCAGGGAAAATCTTGATCCAAACTTTACCGAATCTCTTGCAGTAACGGGTCATGGCGACACGGGCTGCCTCGATCTGGTTGGAAGTAATCCATGCAGGCTCTAATGCCTGCAGACCGTACTCGCCGTAGGTAACCTTGTTGCCTCTGTAGGCGCGGCCTGTCATTCTGCCTCTGTGAACTCTTCTGTACTTCACACGCTTAGGCATCAGCATTATTTTCTGCCCCCTTCCCTATTATCTCTGCGAGGTCTTCTGTCTCTTCTCTCGCGTCTCTCTCTGCGCTGCTCAGAACCGGCGTTGTCTCTGAGGACCTCGCCTCTGTACAGCCAGACCTTGACGCCGATCTTGCCGTAGGTGGTGTTCGCCTCGGCAAAGCCGTAGTCGATGTCTGCGCGCAGGGTCTGAAGCGGAATCGTACCCTCATGGTACTGCTCAGATCTTGCGATCTCAGCGCCGCCCAGACGGCCGGAGCACTGGGTCTTGATACCCTTCGCGCCCAGACGCATCGCTCTGCCGATCGACTGCTTCATCGCGCGGCGGAAGGAGATTCTTCTCTCGAGCTGGGAAGCGATAGACTCTGCGACGAGCTGTGCGTTCAGGTCGGGGTTCTTGACCTCAACGATATTGATGGCGACGGGCTTGCCGAGCTTCTTCTCACACTGCTGACGGAGCTTCTCGATCTCAGCGCCGCCCTTACCGATGATCATACCGGGCTTTGCACAGTGGATGTGAATACGGACTTTCTTGCCGTCTCTTTCGATTTCGATCTTGGGAACGCCTGCGGACGCGAGCTGCTTCTTGAGATCGCGGCGGAGGTTGTAGTCCTCAACCAGCGTATCGCCGAAGTGCTTCTTATCAGCGAACCAACGGGAATCCCAATCCTTGATGACGCCTACACGTAAACCGTGCGGATTAACTTTCTGGCCCATAACTCTACCTCCTTATACTCTTTCCTTCAGCACCAGGGTGATGTGCGAGGTCTTCTTGTCGATGCGGAAGGCTCTGCCCTGTGCGCGGGGACGGATACGCTTGAGTGTGGGGCCCTGACTAACGTGGCACTCAGCCACATACAGACTAGCCACATCCATATCGTGGTTATTCTCAGCATTTGCTACTGCGGACTTGAGCAGCTTCAAGAGCGGCTCGCAAGCGGCCTTAGGAGTCTGCTCAAGAATAGCCTTCGCGAGCTTCGCGTCCTTTCCTCTGATGAGGTCGAGAACAACGGAGACCTTGCGAGGTGAGATACGGACATAGTTTAAATATGCCTTACTTTCCATTCTGATCTCTCCTTTGCCTTACTTACTGGTCTTGGAACCGGCGTGGCCGCGGAAGGTACGGGTCGGAGCGAATTCGCCCAGCTTGTGACCGACCATATCCTCGGTAACGTATACCGGAACATGCTTTCTGCCGTCGTGAACAGCAAATGTGTGTCCTACAAATTCAGGGAAGATGGTTGAGGATCTTGACCAGGTCTTTAAGATTCTCTTCTCGCCCTTCTCGTTCATTTCCTGAACTCTTTTGAGCAGCACCGGCTGAACAAAAGGTCCTTTTTTAGTACTTCTACTCATAAATTAAGTTCCTTCCTTTCTGCCTTACTTGCTGTTTCTGCGTCTTACGATGAGCTTATCGGAAGACTTGTTGGTCTTTCTGGTCTTGTAACCGAGAGCCGGCTTACCCCAGGGGGTAACAGGGCCGGGACGGCCGACAGGGGATTTACCCTCACCACCGCCGTGCGGGTGGTCATTCGGGTTCATAACAGAACCGCGGACGGTCGGGCGGATACCCATGTTTCTCTTACGACCGGCCTTACCGATCTTGACGTTCTCGTGGTCGATGTTGCCGACCTGACCGATGGTGGCCATGCAGGTCTCGGGCACGTTTCTCAGCTCGCCGGAGGGCAGTCTGAGCAGCGCGAGGCCGTTTTCCTTAGCCATGAGCTGAGCCATATTACCTGCTGCGCGAGCGAGCTGAGCGCCGCGGCCGGGATAAAGCTCAACGTTATGGACGAAAGTACCGGTGGGGATGTTCTTCAGGGGCAGCGCGTTACCGGGCTTGATATCCGCGGTCTCGCCGGCGACTACCTTGTAGCCGACCTTCAGACCCTGGGGCGCGATGATGTACGCCTTCTCGCCGTCGGTGTACTCAACCAGCGCGATGAACGCGGAACGGTTGGGATCGTACTCGATGGTCTTTACGGTACCCTCTACGTCAAATTTCTGTCTCTTGAAATCAATAATACGGTATTTTCTCCTGTTGCCGCCGCCTCTGTGACGAACCGTGATGCGACCGTAGCTGTTACGACCGCTGTTCTTCTTGAGAGGCTCGAGCAAGCTCTTTTCGGGAGCGACCTTGGAAAGTCCGGAGTAATCCGTAACCGACATATTACGTCTTGCGTTGGTAGTCGGCTTATAAACCTTAATAGCCATGTTATTTCACTCTCCTCATGATGGCTTTGCGGGATGATGGCGCATCCCATACATTCATGCCTGTGTCGTTAATGTTAAGATGATTTTTCTGTTTTTCGCCCGCTTCTGTGAGAGATGAACAAGAATCGGGTGCGGGTGTCCCGCCCTGAATTATTCACTATTCATTATTCATTTTTCACTGTGAGCGGAGCGAACCCACAGGCCTTACATCATGCCTTCAAAAAACTCGATGGGTTTGCTTTTCTCAGTCAGCTGTACATAAGCCTTCTTCCAAGAGCGGGTGTAGCCCTCGAAGCGGCCCTGTCTCTTCATGCGGCCGCGGACGTGAACGGTGTTGACCTTCTCGACCTTGACCTTGAAGAGCTCTTCAACAGCTCTGGCAATATCAATCTTGGTGGCGTTCTTCGCTACCTCGAAAACATACTTCTTCGCGGTGATCTCCTGCATCGCTTTCTCAGTGATGATGGGGCGGATTACGATATCCTGAGCAATCATGCGTATACCTCCTCGATCTTAGTGAGCGCGTCCTTCGCGATAATGAGCTTGTCAGCGTTTAAGATGTCATAAACGTTCAGCTCGTTGACCTGAGCGGTCTTGACGCCGGCGATATTGCGAGCGGACTTGATGACCTTCTCGTCAATCTCGGGCAGAACGATCAGCGCCTTCTTCTCAGAGCCGACGGCCTTGAGCATCGCGGCGATCTTCGCGGTCTTGATCTCGTCGAGAGCGATCTTATCGATGACGATAACATCCTCAGTCTGAGTCTTCGCGGAGAAAGCGGACTTCATCGCGAGACGTCTTACCTTCTTGTTAACGGAGAAACGGTAATCTCTGGGCTTCGGAGCAAATACTACGCCGCCGTGGTACCACTGGGGAGCGCGGGTCGAACCCTGACGGGCACGACCGGTACCCTTCTGTCTCCAGGGCTTTCTGCCGCCGCCGGAAACTTCGCTGCGGGTGAGAGCGGACTGAGTGCCCTGACGCTGGTTCGCCAGATAGCTGACCACCATCATGTGCATGACAGCCGCGTTCGGCTCGATACCGAAAATCGCATCTGCAAGGTCAACGGAGCTAACCTTCTTGCCCTGCATATCTACAACCTGTACATTAGGCATATGATTTCCTCCTTCCTTAAGCCTTTACGCTGTCTTTGATGACAACGTAGCCGCCGTTCGCGCCGGGGATGGCGCCCTTGATGGCGATGAGGTTATCCTCAGCGTCGATCTTGACGACAGCGAGGTTCTGAACGGTGACCTTCTCAGCGCCCAGGTGGCCGGCCATCTTCTTGCCCTTCCATACTCTGGAGGGAGAGGAGCAGGCGCCCATGGAACCGCCGTGGCGAGCAACAGGACCTGAACCGTGAGTTTCCTTCAGGCGGCCGAAGTTCCAGCGCTTGATGACGCCGGCGTAGCCCTTACCTTTGCTCTTGCCGGTAACGTCTACCTTATCACCGGTCTCGAATACATCTGCCTTGATGACCTGACCAAGCTCAAACTTGGAGCAGTCATCGAATCTGAATTCCTTGAGAATTCTCTTGGGTGCTACGTCAGCCTTCTTGAAGTGACCCTGCAAAGGCTTGGTAACATGCTTGGGCTTGACGTCGCCAAAGCCCATCTGGATGGCTTCATAGCCATCGGTCTCGACGGTCTTGATCTGTGAAACGACACAGGGACCCGCCTCGACTACGGTTACGGGAACAACTTTTCCCTTCTCGTCGAAGATCTGTGTCATACCGATCTTCTTGCCGATTAATGCTTTCTGCATTACGTATATCCTCCTTTTAGGTTATTGGTCGGGTTTCCCCGACATGACCCTGTCTGCGTGGTAGGTTGGGAATGGTCTTATTATAATAGGTTTGGGTTATTACCGATTATAACTTGATCTCAATCTCAACGCCGGCAGGGAGCTCTAAGCTCATAAGAGCCTCGACTGTCTTGTTGGACGGTCTTAAAATGTCGATAAGACGCTTGTGAGTTCTCATCTCGAACTGCTCGCGGCTGTCCTTATACTTATGAACAGCGCGCAGGATGGTAACTACCTGCTTCTCGGTCGGGAGCGGGACGGGACCCGAAACTCTCGCGCCGGTACGCTTCGCGGTAGCGACGATTCTCTCTGCGGACTGGTCGACCAGCTGGTGATCGTAGCCCTTTAATCTTATCCTGATTTTTTCCTTGACTGCCATATCTTCGCCTCCTAAATATTGTTTGGGTGACCGAAGAAAGCGCTGAACTTCTCAAACACCCGCCCGGGTGTTCCTACCCCATCCGTTAAAAAAGCCGATAGCCGCAGTGCGGCAACCGGAGGCAGATGAGAGCAGCATGGCATAGCAACCCCAATGCCAAGTAAAAGCTCAAACTATTCTTTCGCCCGGTTTAAAATCGGACATACTCCACGGAAAAACCAACGCTTTGCGTTGCAACCTCCCGCTTCATCGCATATCATTGTGCAGTCACGCAAGGATGATTATATCCTATTTCGCCCATAAAAGCAACAAATTTGTAAAAAATATCCGTTTAGAAATGCTGTAGAATTATTCATAATATTTTGTGCAGTTTGCACAGGTGTACAATATCTTGTGATCTTTTTCAGCTCAACTACAAGAGCCGACAGAGGGGAGGGCGTTCGCCCTCCCCTTATTCGTTTGCTATATCCTATTTAAAATACTTCACAGCCGCCTCAAACATACGGATGTCATACTCGCCGGGCACATTCTTGTACAGACCCGCGCCCTTACGCTCGGAGTGACCCATCTTACCGAATACTCTGCCGTCGGGCGAGGTGATACCCTCGATTGCGAACGCGGAATTGTTCGGATTGAAGTGCACGTCCGTCGTCGCGTTGCCGGAGAGGTCGACGTACTGGGTCGCAATCTGACCGTTCGCGGCAAGCTCTCTGATCAGCTCCTCGCTCGCGAGGAAGCGACCCTCGCCGTGCGAGATCGGGACGGTGTACACGTCGCCAACGTTCGTCAGGCTCAGCCACGGGCTCATGTTGGAAGCCACGCGGGTGCGGACGATCCTGCTCTGGTGGCGCGAGATCGTATTATAGGTCAGGGTCGGACAGCTCTCGTCCGTATCGATGATCCTGCCGTAGGGCACGAGACCCAGCTTGATCAGCGCCTGGAAGCCGTTGCAGATACCGCACATCAGACCGTCGCGGTTGTCGAGCAGCTCGGTCACGCCCTCCTTGACTGCCGCGTTGCGGAAGAAGGCGGTGATGAACTTTGCCGAACCGTCCGGCTCGTCGCCGCCTGAGAAGCCGCCGGGGATAAAGACCATCTGCGCGTCCTTCAAGGCAGTCGCGAATCTCTCCACGCTGCGCTGGATACCCTCCGCCGTCAGGTTATTGATGACGATGATCTCAGGCTCTGCGCCCGCGTCCGCCATCGCCTTCGCGGAGTCATACTCACAGTTCGTACCGGGGAAGGCGGGAATCAGCACCTTGGGCTTCGCGACCTTGACCGCGGGAGCCGGATAGGACTTCGCCTCATAGCTGAAGTTCTCAACAGGAGCCTTTGTGTCCGGAATATTACAGGAGTAAACGCCCTCGAGCTTATCCTCATATACCTTTAATATAGCGTCAGCGTCAACAGCTTCACCGCCGCAGGTGAATTTACCGTCGTCGGTAACAGTACCGATCAGCGTACCGTCGATCTCGCCCTCAGTCTCCAGCAGGAAAGCGCCGTAGCAGTAGCCGAACAGCGCATCAAGCGCGATACCGTCCGCGAACTTGAAGCCGAATCCGTTGCCGAACGCCGACTTCATCACCGCCTCCGCGATACCGCCGATCGTCGGCGTATACGCGGCGGCGACCTTGCCCTCGCGCATGAGCGCTGTCACCTTCCGATAGGTCGCGATCAGGCTCTCGGTCTCGGGCAGACCGTTCTCGTCATATGCGGGCGCGATCAGGTACACCTTATCGCCCGCCTTCTTGAATTCGGGAGAAAGGATATTCTGCACCTTGTCGGTGGTCACGGCGAAGGAGACCAGCGTCGGAGGAACGTCGAGCTTTTCAAAGCTGCCGGACATGCTGTCCTTGCCGCCGATCGAGCCGATGCCCAGCTCCATCTGCGCCTTGAACGCGCCGAGCAGAGCCGCCAAGGGCTTGCCCCAGCGCTTGCCGTCCGTGCCGGGCTTCTCAAAATACTCCTGGAAAGTCAGGTAAACGTCCTCAAAGGAAGCGCCGGTCGCGATCAGCTTGGAAACGGATTCCACGACCGCGAGATACGCGCCGTGATACGGGCTTTTCTCCGCGATCAGCGGGTTGTAGCCCCACGCCATCAGGGAGACGGTGTCGGTGTGCTTCTTCTCGACGGACACCTTCTGCACCATCGCCTGGATGGGAGTGAGCTGATTCTTTCCGCCGAAGGGCATGAGCACCGTGCCTGCGCCGATGGTGGAGTCAAAGCGCTCTGAGAGCCCGCGCTTGGAGCAGATATTCAGATCGGCGGCGAGCTTCTCCATATTCTCGGCAAAGTCGCCTTCGATCACTTTTTCATATTTTTCGGGAGCGGCGGGCGTGATGTCGATGTGCTTCTCCGCTCCGTTTGAGTTGAGGAACTCGCGGGAGATATCGACGATCTTCTTGCCGTTCCAGGTCATGGTGAGACGCGGCTCAGCTTTCACGACCGCTACCGGGCAGGCGTTGAGGTTCTCGTCCTGCGCGAGCGCGATGAACGCGTCCACGTTCTCCGGCTCAACAACGACCGCCATACGCTCCTGAGACTCGGAGATCGCAAGCTCCGTGCCGTCAAGACCGTCGTACTTCTTCGGAACAGCGTTGAGGTCGATATCGAGACCGTCGGCAAGCTCGCCGATGGCAACGGACACGCCGCCCGCACCGAAGTCGTTACAGCGTTTGATCATACGGGTCGCCGTCTTATTGCGGAACAATCTCTGTAATTTGCGCTCCTCGGGAGCGTTACCCTTCTGCACCTCCGCGCCGCAGGTCTCGACCGAGTGCGCGTTGTGCGCCTTGGAGGAGCCTGTCGCGCCGCCGATGCCGTCGCGTCCGGTCGCGCCACCCAAGAGGATGACCACATCCCCGGGAGCGGGCACTTCACGCCTTACGTTCTCCGCCGGAGCGGCGGCGATGACCGCGCCGATCTCCATGCGCTTTGCGGCATAGCCGGGATGATACAGCTCGTCAACGATACCGGTCGCCAGACCGATCTGGTTGCCGTAGGAGCTATAGCCCGCGGCGGCGGTGGTGACGATCTTGCGCTGCGGGAGCTTGCCCTCGATCGTCTCCGATACGGGAACGGTCGGGTCAGCCGCGCCGGTCACGCGCATCGCACCGTATACATAGGAACGTCCGGAGAGCGGGTCGCGGATCGCGCCGCCGATACAGGTCGCCGCGCCGCCGAACGGCTCGATCTCCGTCGGATGGTTATGGGTCTCGTTCTTGAAGAGCAGGAGCCACGGCTCCTTCACGCCGTCCACGTCGACCTCGATCTTCACGGTACAGGCGTTGATCTCCTCGCTCTCGTCGAGCTTCTCCAGCTTGCCGTCCTTCTTGAGCTGACGGACGGCGATGGTCGCGAGATCCATCAGGCAGATGGGCTTGGTGCGACCGAGGCTCTTTCGAACCGCTACATACTCGTCATACGCCGCCTGTAACAAGTCATCTTCGAACTTCACGCTGTCAATGGTGGTGAGGAAGGTGGTGTGGCGGCAGTGATCCGACCAGTAGGTGTCGATCATGCGGATCTCGGTGATGGTCGGGTCGCGGTGCTCTGACTGGAAATACTGCTGACAGAAAGCGATATCGTCCGCATCCATCGCAAGCCCGTAATCCGCGACGAACTTCTCCAGCCCTTCTCTGTCAAGTTCATTGAAGCCGTCGAGCGTCCTGACCTCAGTCGGGATCTCATACTGCACGGCGAGGGTCGCGGGCTTTTCAAGAGAAGCCTCGCGCGCCTCGACCGGGTTGATGACGTACTTCTTGATCTGATCGACCTCAGAATCGGTGAGATCGCCGTACAGGACATACACCTTCGCCGAACGGATCAGCGGGCGGTCGCCCTGAGAGATGATCTGGATGCACTGCGCCGCGGAATCCGCTCTCTGGTCAAACTGACCGGGCAGAAATTCCACCGCAAAGACACGCGCGTTCTTTTCTGTCTCTATATCCAACTCAGCCGTAGCTATGTCAAGCTGCGGCTCGGAAAAGACCGCCTTGACCGCATAGTCGAACAGCTCCTGAGAGATATTCTCCGCGTCATAGCGGTTGATGACCCGCACGTCGGTCAGCGACTTGATCGACAGCAGATTATTGATATCGCTGAGAAGGGCTTTGGCTTCATTCTGCAGCCCTTCGCGTTTTTCTACAAATACTCTATATACCATGTTTTCCTCCGTGGGAATGATCAAGAGCCTTCCCCTCGGGGGGAAGGCGGCTCGCCGTAAGGCGAGTCGGATGAGGGGCAGGCTTTTCCTTTACAGCCCCGAATTCAGTTGCACAGCAGTTGTACCGCTCTGCAATTTCACATCATTCTTTTGCTTTCAGTGCTCTCTGTCCGATATCATGGCGGTAGTAGGCGTTGTCAAAATGAATCTGCTCCACCATCTTGTAGGAGCAGTCGATCGCTTCCTTCAAGCTGTCCGCAATCGCCGTCACGCCCAGCACTCTGCCGCCGGAGGTCAGGAGCCTTCCGTCCTGCTCTTTAGCGCCCGCGACGAACACACAGGGAGCGATCTCACCGGGAACGGTGATCTCATAGCCCTTCTCATACGCAACGGGATAGCCCTCGCTCGCCATGATCACGCACGCGGCGTTCTTATCCTCAAACTCCACGGGAGTCTCAGCCAAAGTACCGTCGGTGGTCGCCTTCATGATGGTGAAAAGATCGCTTTTCAGCAGGGGCAGAACGACCTGCGTCTCGGGATCGCCGAAGCGGCAGTTATATTCGATGACCTTCGGACCGTCCTTCGTGATCATCAGACCGAAGTACAGACAGCCCTTGAAGGTGCGACCCTCAGCGTTCATCGCCTTGATCGTCGGCAGGAATATCTTCTCCATGCACTCCCGAGCGACGTCGTCCGTATAATACGGATTCGGCGCGATCGTACCCATGCCGCCGGTGTTCAGCCCGGTGTCGTTGTCTCCGGCGCGCTTGTGATCCATAGAGGAGATCATCGGCTTGACGACCTTGCCGTCCGTGAAGCTGAGCACGCTGACCTCGGGGCCTTCCAGGAATTCCTCGATGACGATGCTGTTGCCGCTCTTACCGAATTTCTTATCCTTCATGATAGAGACGACGGCGTCCTGCGCTTCCTCTCTCGTCTGCGCGATGATCACGCCCTTGCCGAGCGCGAGACCGTCCGCCTTGATAACGGTAGGGATCGGAGCGGTCCTGACATATTCCAGCGCCTTCTCCGCGTCGTCAAAAACCTCATATGCGGCAGTCGGGATGCCGTATTTCTTCATCAGGTTCTTGGAAAAGACCTTGCTGCCCTCGATGATGGCGGCGTTCGCGCGCGGGCCGAAGCAGGGGATCCCCTTCTCCTCCAGCGCGTCGACACAGCCCAGCACCAGCGGGTCGTCGGGAGCGACGACAGCATAATCAATACCGTTCTCGACCGCGAACCTCACGATTTCCTCGATATCGGTCGCGCCGATACCGACGCACTCCGCGTCGGCGGCGATACCGCCGTTGCCCGGCAGCGCATAGATCGTCCCGATCTCTTTATTCTCTTTCAGCTTCTTGATGATGGCGTGCTCGCGTCCGCCGCCGCCAACAACTAATACTTTCATCTATATCCTCCTTGTAGGGACGACCATCGGTCGTCCGTGTTCCGCAAGGAACATTCGCAGAGCGATCTTAGCTCCTCTTTTTCCTTCTTCTGACAGAAGCGCAACGGACGAGCATTGCTCGTCCCTACGATACTGCCGCTTAGTGGTGGAACAGTCTCATGCCGGTGAACGCCATCGCCATGCCGTACTTGTCACAGCACTCGATGACCAGATCGTCACGGATAGAGCCGCCCGGCTCTGCGATATACTTGACGCCGCTTTTGTAAGCGCGCTCGATGTTGTCGGAGAAGGGGAAGAAAGCGTCGGA
>CACYFH010000029.1 GCA_902773635.1 uncultured Ruminococcus sp.
GCGCGCGGCGAAATCTTTGACAAATAATTTGGTCAGGATATGGACGGCGCGGATATTCACGTCGATCATGTTCAGCTCGGTGTCGAGGTCGGTTTTCACAAACTCGCCCGCGAGACCGAAGCCCGCGTTGTTGATAAGCATATCGACGTTCTCGTCCTTCGTCTCCTCATACAGGCGATAGCAGTCCTCCTGCTTGCCGACGTCGAGGATGATGGTGCGGACGTTGGTGGACAATTCCTGTTTCAGCTCGAGCAGGCGATCCTCCCGGCGGGCGACGAGGATCAGATCCCAGCCGAGGCTCGCGAGATATCGCGCCATATCGCGTCCGATGCCGGAGGACGCTCCCGTGATCAATGCTTTCATTTTCATGCCTCCCAAAAGAGTGTACGCAGAATGATCGTATTTATGAATGCGAAAGGTATTCGCGGCAGCGGTCGCGTAACGATGGCTTATTTCAGCTTGACGGCGGTGCCGTAGACCATGACCTCAGCCGCGCCCTGCATGATCTCCGCGGAAGAATAACGCACGCTGACAATCGCGTCCGCGCCGAGGCGGGCGGCGTTCTCAACCATGCGCTGGGTCGCGAGGTCGCGGGCGGTGCCCATCATCTCATTATACTTTTTCAGCTCGCCGCCAACCAGCGTCTTGAAGCTCGCGCCGATATCGCGCAGAGCGTTAACGGTCTGGACGGTGCTGCCGGAAACGAGTCCGAGGGTGTCGTAGCTTCTGCCTGCAATGCCTTCTGTTGTGGTAATAATCATAAGAATCCTCCTATAAATAGATTTTGGGACTATTGTAGCATATCGCTGAGACGAGCGCAAGCCCGTTCGAAAAAATGCGGTTGACACTTGACGAACCGAGCGGAAAGTATTATGATAATTGGTAACGCCAATCATTCAATTCTTAACGGCGTGAAAGGATAATACTATGAAACTCGATCCGATCGTGATATCGCTGCTCGACACCGACCTGTATAAATTCAACATGGATCAGGTGATCTTTCACAAGCACACCGACCTGTGCGGCAAGTACTACTTCAAATGCCGCAACAAGGACGTCAGGTTCACTCCCGAGATGCTCGAGGAGATCAACTCCCAGATCGACCACCTCTGCACCCTGCGCTTCCGCAAGGACGAGCTGGACTACCTGCGCTCCATCCGCTTCATCAAAAACGACTATGTGGAATTCCTGAGGCTGTGGCGCCCGATCCGCGAGTACGTCACCACCGCGCTGAGCGAGGAAGGTGAGCTTTCCGTCATCGTCAGCGGTCCGCTGTTCTCTGCGATGCAGTTTGAGATCCACCTTCTGGAGATCATCAACGAGGTCTACTTCCGCATGTCCTATGACTATGATATGCTGCTCAGATCCGCCTCCGAGAAGCTCGACAAAAAGATCGCGGCGCTCAACGACGGCACCTACACCTTCAAGTTCGCAGAGTTCGGCAGCCGCAGAAGACTCTCCCGCGAATGGGAGGACGTCGTGGTACGCAGGCTTGCGACCGAGACGGACAAGTGCATCGGCACCTCGAACGTATACCTCGCGATGAAGTACAGCCTCACCCCCATCGGTACCTACGCGCACGAGTTCGTGCAGATGTATCAGGGCATTGATCGCTACCCCCTCGCCTACACCAACCACTACGCGATGCGCGACTGGTACGACGAGTATGACGGCGATAACGGTACGGCTCTGACCGACACCATCACCACCGACCTCTTCCTGCTCGACTTCAACCGCTCGATGGTCAACAACTACAACGGCGTGCGCCATGATTCGGGCGACCCGTATGAATGGGGCGAGAAGATCATCCGCCACTATGAGAGCTACGGCGTCGATCCCAAGACCAAGCTCCTGCTGTTCTCCGACAGTCTGGACTTCGACCGTGCGCAGGCGCTGTACGACTACTTCAAGGACAGAGCGAAGGTCAGCTTCGGCATCGGCACCTTCTGCTCCAACGACACCTGCGTCGACCCGCTGAACATTGTCATCAAGCTCCAGTACGTCAACGACAAGCCTGTCGCGAAGCTCTCCGACAATCCCGAGAAGAGCATGTGCCACGACGAAAGCTACCTCAAATACCTCAAGCGCTCCGTCGCGTTCAGATTAAAGAGAGAATCGCTGTAAAGCAAACGACCCCCGATGAAGATCGGGGGTTTTGTTGTATGCTGTTATTCTTCTGTTGTTTGAATCTTGGGGAGACGGTGGACGGTCACGCTCTCGTTGATACCGAAGGTATCGGGCATCTCCGCCATATAGCGCTGAACGGCGGTCGCGTCGAGGATGGTCAGCTCGTCGCCGGTCACCATTGAGCGCAGGGCGATCATGCCGTCGGTATCCTTGATGATCTCGGCGTCGACGCGCTGGATCAGCGAAGCGTCAACGACCGTCAGCTCGCCGTCTCCGTCAGCGTCGCCGCGCAGGAAGCTGTAGGTCGTCAGATCCCAATGATCTACCAGCCACGCGTGGCGCTCGGCGCACCAGTTCTTCAGATAATTGAAGTTATCCTCGTAGGTGCTCTTCGGCTGAAGCTGGTAGTTATACGTCCACTTGTTCACGGGATAAACGCCGTAGGTGAAGTTGCGGTCGAAAAGCGCCGCGTACTGTGCGCGCTTGGTATCTAAAAAGCCGCCGTCGGCAGAGATATTCGCGATATAATCGAAGTACTCCGCGTAGCAATCCTTCACCATCTCATCGAACCAGGGCTTGCCGCACAGATAGCGGTAGATGTTGCGCTTTTGCAGGATGCCGTCGGAGGCATAAGCGAGCTTGGGGCGCGAGCTGGTCAAATTCGGGTTGGTGTTGCCGGTGGAGAGGTCATAGTCCCACGGAGGACCCGCGTAGAGCACGCCGTCCTTGTAGAAGAAGAACACCGAGCTCATGTCGAAATCAAAGGTCTTGAGGTACTCGTTGAGCACATAAAATTTCACGAAGGAATCAAGGTCGAGCTTCTGCGCGATCTCCTGCTCGGTGCCGTTCTTGACGGTATCGAGGATATCGGTCATGGTATCGGTGATGTAGGTCACCTGATCCTCGGTCGGTTCTTCCGGCTCGCTCATGACGAAGCGAAGGTCGCCGATCTTGATGTAGGTCGCGTCAGCCTCCACGCGCTGAGCCTCATACTCGAGCATGAAATCCTTCTTGCCGTCGTTGCTCTCGATGTCGATATCGACCCTTTCCTTGCCCTCCTGAACCGGCTCGAAAAGCTGGTAACAGCCGCGGTAGGAGCCGTCGACCCACAGCTCCACATACTTCCTCTGTGAGGTATAGGGCAAGCCCATCTCATCCGCAAGGCTGAACGCAAGCTCATTCCTGAGCTGGGTCGGGTCGAAGGTGTTGGCGATCAGCGCCCACTTCTTCGCCTTGCCCATGCCGAGGACGTCCTTCTTCTTCTCAAACTTGAAGGTGAAGGCTTTTTTCAGGATAAAGGTCATGGCGGTCGTGTTGCCGCGCACCTTGAACACACAGCTGTCGCTGAGGACGGAGCCGTCGGTATCGGTGATCGCGATCGAGGCGTTCACATAGCCGTCGTCCTTTTGAAGCTCCGTGCCGTTGCTGTTCTCGGTCGTGACGCGGATCTGGGGCACCTCGAGGTTGTCCTCTCCGGTGTAGGGATCGGCGCCCGTCAGCGCGGGCACGCCGTCGCGGGGGTCGGCAAAATCGACCGCTGAGACGGATACCGCCGCAGACAGCATGGTCAGCGCGGCGAGCGCGCCGCAGATGATCTTATTTAATGTATGCCGCACGTCAGATAACACTCCTTAGATGGGAAGCGCTCTCCCTGAGCGCCTCGAAATACTCATAGGGTACAGACAAGCTCCCGCGGCCGACGCCGAGAGAGATATCGGGTTTATTGGCGCCGTGGTAATCGGAGCCGCCGCTCTGCAGAAGCCCGAACTGCTCCGCGAGCTCGATCGCCTTCTGCGTGGTCGGCTCGTCAAAGGTGGAATAGTGCGTTTCCATCGCGAGAAGCCCCGCTTCCTTTGCGAGCGGGAGAAATTCCCGCAAGCCGGCTTCATCCAGATTGAGGAAAGGATGCGCCAGAACAGGTACCGCGCCGCAGTCACGGATGAATCGGATCGTGCCGAGCGAATCGAGGTGCTTGGCGGGCACATAGAGGCCTGCACGCTCCGAGAGGATGGTTTGGAAGGCTTCCTTGATGGATTCGACATAGCCCTTGCGCTTGAGGACAGCGGCGACGTTCGCGCGGTTGAACATATCCGCGGAAGTGGAGGCTTCGACCTCCTCGTAGGTGATCGCGTAGCCGCTCTTGCGCAGGCGGTCGATCAGGCTCACGTTGCTCCGGCGTTTGAGCTCGTGCATATGGTCCACATAGCTTTCGATATCGTACCATGTCGTTCTCGGGAAGAAGAGACCGACGATATGAAGCTCCGTTTCTTTGAAGTCCGTGGAAAACTCACAGCCGGGGACGGCGGTCACAGGGCTGTTCTCCCCCGCCGCGATGAAACTGCGGAGTCCCTTGGAGGTATTGTGGTCGGTCAGCGCAAGCGCACCCAGCCCCTTTTCCTCAGCCTGAGCGAGAAGCTCCTCCGGGGTGCATGTCCCGTCGGAGAATACTGAATGACAATGTAGATCGCAAGTTTTCATCATGAACATTTCTCCTATCAATCCAGCTTCTATTATAGGTGAAAGCACGGGAATTGTAAAGGATAATTTTATTCTTGACAAAGTTTGCATTTTTCGACAGACAGCAGTATAATGATATAGAGGTGATATTATGCTGATTGCCATTCTGATAGTCGTTGTTCTGCTGATCGCCGCGCTGATCGGGTTATACGCGGCTTACCACAAGGTCTGTTACTCCCCGCTCAAGACGATGAGCGAGACGGAGAGCTCGAAGGTCATCACCAACCATCCGTATCACGAGAAGGCGCGGGAGAACGTCAGGACGCTCGCAGAGACGCCGTGCATCTTTGTGCACACGCGCTCCTTTGACGGTCTGCGTCTGAGCGCTCGCTACTATGAAGGACAGGAGGATAAGCCGCTGTGTCTGTGCTTCCACGGCTACCGCGGTTCCGCGCTTCGCGATTACAGCGCGATCGGTCTCTATCTGATCCGTCAGGGGTACAATGTGCTGATCGTGGACGAGCGCGCGCACTGGCGCTCTCAGGGTCACACCATCACCTACGGCATCAACGAGCGGCGCGACGTGCTCTCGTGGATCAACTACTGCAAAAAGCGCTTCGGGCAGGATATCCCGATGCTGGTGTTCGGTATCTCCATGGGCGGCGCGACGGTGCTGATGGCGTCCGGGCTGGAGCTGCCCGACAACGTGAAGGGTATCATCGCGGACTGTCCGTACAATGTGCCGAAGGATATCATCAACCACGTTTGCAGGAAGGTTCACCTGAACCCCACGATCTGCTGGCCGATCATCCGGCTCTCCTCCATCATCTACGGCAGGTTCAACATCATGGAGACGTCGGCGGAAGAAGCCGTAAAGCACGCGACCAAGCCCATCCTCATCCTCCACGGCGAGGCGGACGGCTTCGTCCCGATGCACATGAGTAAAGAGGTGCAGGAGGCGAACCCCGAGCTGGTCGAGTGGCACAGCTTCCCCGAGGCGGGTCACGGGCTGAGCATGTACTATGACGAGGAACGCTACACAAGCATCATGAACGACTTCATCGAGAGGTGTCTCGGAGAGAAGGCGCCCGAAAACGAGAATGCTCCCGCAGTCGAGGACGTCTCCGAATAATACACACATCAGAATCGAAAAAGGGTTCACAGAAAGAAAAGGTCTGCAAAAGCACAATATCATTAAGTTAAGAAATGTATCTCGCTGACGCTCGGTCAATTGATACAATCCCTCAGTCGGCTAACGCCGACAGCTCCCTTTACCAAAGGGAGCGCTTAGCTTAATGATATTGTGCAAAAGCAGACCTTTTTTCTTAATTGGAATTATAATATCGGGAGGATGACGAACCGCCGCACAGACTTATGCTTATTGCTGATCGCCGATCTCGGGGAGACCGGGCTCATAAGCCGGCATGAGCCTGAGCTTGAAGAGGTTGACGCGGTGCTTGTAGTCGATCTTGTCCTTGTTCTCCCTGCTCTCGATCTCGCCGGTGCGGATGTAGCGGTCGAGCTCCGCGTAGGTGAAGCCGAGGTTGTCCTCGTCCGTCTTGCCGCACAGTCCGTCAGACGGCGCCTTATCGACCAGCACGGCGGGCAGTCCGAGCAGTCTGCCGATCTGCTTGACCTCGTCCACTGTCAGGTGGGAGCAGGGCGAGAAATCGCCCACGCTGTCGCCGTAGCGGGTGGAATAGCCGACCCAATCCTCGGAGAGGTTGCAGGTGTTCGCGACGCGTCCGTTGTGGCTCTGGGAGACGGCATAGAGGGTCGCCATGCGGATACGCGGCGGGAGATTCTGGACGGTCTGGGGCGTCGGCTCAAAGGGGAGCTGACGGATCACGCCCTCATAGGCGTCCTTGATGTTGATGATGAAATGCTTGATGCCGAGGGTATCGACCAGCAATTGAGCTTTGTCGATATCCGCCTGCTCGCCGTTGGGCATGAGCACGCCGATGACCCTGTCCTTACCCAGCGCTTCCACACACAGAGCGGCAACGACGGAGCTGTCCTTGCCGCCGGAGATACCGACGACGGCGTTGCAGCCCTTGCCGTTTTCCTCAAAGAAATCGCGTATCCACTGTACGCACTCGTTTTTGATCTGTTCAATGTTCATTTTGGTTTACTCCTTTTATGCTTTGCAAAAGACCGTTCTGTCATCCGAGGACGACAGAACGGTATGGTTTTATGAAGGGTCGGAAATGGGCTTGCCGATCTTCTCCCCTAAACCGTCAGGCAGGGGCATCTCGTTCAGCCAGCGCTGGATATAGGTCGCATCCAGCAGCGTTACCTCGCCGTCGCCGTCGACGTCGGAGACCTTCAGCGCGTCTGCGGAAGCGGTAACGAGCTCCGCCTCAAAGCGCTGGATCCAGGCTGTGTCGAGAATGGAGACCTCGCCGTCCAGATCACCGTCGCCCAGGATACCGTTCTCAGCGGTCGCGGGAACGAGCAGATCGTAGTACGCATCGGTCGGCTGACTGTAATCATTACCGCGAGCGGAAAGAACGAGGTACGCGATACCGTTCGGCGTGACGTCGGCGCTCTTTTCGAGCACGGGAGTCGCCGCGGCGTCATACACGCTGTACTCGCTGACGGAAGCGCTCAGCTTGACGTTCTCATCGACCGTGAGGCAGAACATGTAGTCGCTGCCGGCAGGGACGCGGAAGAAGCCGCCGTCGTCGGTATTGGTGAAGCCGACCCAGGTATCGGTACGGGAGGTGAGCTTGCCGCCCTTGATGGTGGCGACGACCGCGCCGGCGCCGTCTCTGAGATCGCCGTTGACCGCGGAAAGGTCGTCTGCGTTCAGATAGACTCTGCGATAGCCGTTGAGCTGGGCTTCGGTCATCGCCTGATAATCGCTAAAGTAGGAATCATCCAGTTTGAGCCAGGAGATGATGATCTCGTTCGCATGGTCGACGAAAAGGTTCGCGGCGTTGCCGATCAGGGTCGCCGCCGCCTGGATCTGCTCGTTATTGAGGTCGAAGGGTCTGACCTCGTCGCTCTGCCAGATATTGCCCAGCAGGAGGTGAGAGAGAAGGTGCACCAGCGCCTCGCGGCTCTTTCTGTTGGTGATTGCTCTGATCTCGGCGCTCGTCGCGCCGGAAGCCCTCATCGCATCGCCGACGACGCTGCTGAAATAGGCGCCCGCCTCACGCTTGATATCGTCGGGGCTCATGAGCATGTAGTAGCCGAGCTTCGCCGCCGCCTTCGCGATCACGGTCGCGTCGATGCCGGTCTCAGCAGAGTCATCTGCGCCTGCCGCGACTGCCGCAAGCTCCTTGGTCTTGGAGTAGAGCGCCTCTCTGTCGGGAGACTGGACGCTCCGCGATTTCAGACGCATGAAGTACGCGTACATGGAAACGACGAGGTAGATCGCGTCGTCGTTGCCGGTGATCGCGGACATGAACGCGGCGCCCTCGTCGCCGGTCAGTCGCTCATAATAGGCGATCAGGTCGGAGAGGGGCTGTTCATAGATCTTCTCATAGTTCTCTCTGGATTCTGTGATCCGGGTCAGATAGGTGCACAGACCGGCGAGGTACTCAGCGGGGTCGCTTGTGATATAGGAATCAGGGTTATCCGCGAGACCGGGAGTGCCGCCGTCGAGAGAGAGCTTCTTCGGGACGTAGTATCTGGAGTTGATGCTCGCCGCGTAGGTCGTGCCGACGTAATCGTTCGCGATCTTCAGATACTCGAGCATCTTGTCATATTTCGCTTCATCATACAGGAGCCGATCGGTGCCGTAGCGCTCAAAGCCCATGTCGACGGGCGCCATCGCGGAAGCAAGCTCGGTGTTGAGGTAGGCGTTGAAGATACCGGCGTACTTCTCATTGCGCGGGTCGTTGTCAACGTCGACCGCGGAGGGCGTGCCGCAGGTATAGGCATAAAGATTCTCAGGGGTCAGGGTGACGTTCTCGCCGAGGTAAGCGGCAGGATCGTCGATCAGCTTGCCCGCGATCAGGTTGGCGATAGAGGCGCCGCGGCTGTAGCCGGAGGTCCAGACCTTGATATCGCCGGTGATCTTCTGCGCTGCGACGTATTCCTTTGCGAACGCAAGGCACTTCTCCGAGCAGACCTCAAAGCCCTTGGCGTTGCCGTCCGCACCGAGGACGAAGTTGTCGCCCCATTCCGCCTCATAGCCGGCGCTGCGGGGCAGGATCACGAGCAGGGTGTAGTCCTTGCCGTCCATGTTGATATTCTTGCGGGCACAGGCGACGCCGATGGTGTTCTTGGTCGGCTTGATGTAGTAATCCGCGTTCAGCGCGATATGCGAGAAGCCGATATCCTCGAGAAACGCCGTCGCGTTGCGATTCTTGTTCATATAGCCCTCGGGGGTGAACGGCGCGCGGGTACTGCTGACGGAAGCCGTCGCAAGCGCGAAGCTCACGGTCGCGAGGTGAGGATTATACTCCTTGCCGGAGACCTTGAAATAGTCGTCGGTGTAGGTGTAGTAATCGACGCTCTCGGCGCCGGGATCATACTCGCCCGTACCGGGGCGGTAGTAGTAAGCGCCCTTGTAGTAGGTGCCGTCGGAATCAACGTCTGTCGATTCCGCGGAAACAGCCACAACACACACGGACGTTACCATCAGAACTGCTAACAGGATCGCGGTCAATCTTTTCATTTGGTTCATCCCTTTCTGTTGTTTACAGTGTATCAATGAAGCGCATGAACGCGGCCTGACCCGCTTCATCGCGCTTGAAAACGCCTGCATCACAGAGAACCTGCTCGAATACCGCGCCAACCTCCGCGTGGATGATATCCATCGCGTTCTCCGCGTTGAACTCGGGGTGCGCCTGCATCAGCTCCGCCGCCCACTCTGCGTGGGAAGCGGTCTGCGGGTTCTGTGAAAGATCAGCGCCGCTGAGCAGGGCGTCCTTGACGACCTCCAGCTCCGTTGCCAGTCTCGCGGGGAGAACGGCGAGGCCCATGACCTCGATCAGTCCGATGTTCTCCTTCTTGATGTGATGGAGGGAGGGGTTCGGATGGTAGAGACCGAGCGGGCGCTCCTCGGTGGTGAGGTTGTTGCGGAGGACGAGGTCGCACTCGAACGCGCCGTCCTTCATGCGGGCGATCGGGGTGATCGTGTTATGGGGCGTGCCGTCGGTGAAGGCGAAGATATCCGCGGCTTCATCGGTGTAGGCGCGCCACGCCTTGAGGATATGGGCGCACGCGCTGACGAGCTGGGCTTTGTCCGTGCTTCTCAGGCGGATGACGGACATCGGCCACTTGACCGTCGCGGCATGGACATTTGAAAATTCTTTCAAGGAAATTTCCTTTTCCTCAGCGGCGGTCGCCATCGCGAAGGTGTAATGGCCGCCCTGGAAATGCTCGTGGCTCAAAATCGAGCCGCCGACGATGGGAAGGTCGGCGTTGGAGCCGATGAAATAGTGCGGGAACTGACCGATGAAGTCAAAGAGCTTGCGGAACACCGCCTCGTCGATGATCATCGGGATGTGCTCGCTGTTGAACAGGATGCAGTGCTCGTTGTAGTAGCCGTAGGGCGAGTACTGGAGGAACCAGTCGCCGCCGTCGATGGTCAGCGGGATGGGACGGAGATTCTGGCGGGCGGGATGGTGGTCGTTGCCCGCAAAGCCCATGTTCTCCGCGCAGAGCTGGCACTTGGGGTAGGCTGTGGAGGCGGAAGCGCGCGCCTTGGCGATATCGCGCGGATCCTTCTCGGGCTTACTGCGGTTGATGGTGATATCCAGCGTACCGAACTCGCTGTCATACGTCCATTTCAGATCCTTCGCGATCCTTCCTGCACGGACGTAATTGAGCTTCTGACTGAAATCGAAATACCAGTCGGTCGCCGCCTCGGGAGAAGCCTGATAATGCTCCTTGAAGGTGCGGATGACCTCATGCGGCAGAGGCGTGACGACGCCCATGAGCTTGGTGTCAAAGAGGTCGCGGTTGGCGGTCGTATCCTCGATCACGCCGTTCTCACACGCGTAGTCGATCAGGGGCTTGAGCAGCTCGTCGATGGACTCGCCGCAGTCCTCGACAGGCTCGTCCGTCCAGTCGTATACATGCAGGGTATCCATCAGCATATTGCGGACGACGAGCGCGTCCTCACGCGCGATCAGACCCGCGTTCACAGAGTAGTCGATCAGTTTTTGAATGGAAGCACAAATCATAGGGCACACTCCTTTGCATTGTTGATTCAATTGTAACATACCGCGGGATTCCTGTCTATAATTTTTTGTTGGAATCCGCACAAAAATGAGAAAAAAATCGGGAGCGGATCGCTCCGCTCCCGAAGAGGTATTATCGTGTTGTAATCAGATTACCAGCCGATGACCTTGTAATGGCCAAGCTCATTCTGGGTGCCGTCCATCCAGTAGCCGGTATAGCTGAAATCGGTGATATCCTCGGTCTGAGCGCCGTTGCCGTTGCTCAGGATGACGCCGACTGCGCCCTCGGGGATATAGCAGCGGAACTGGGTCTCACCGTAGTCGTTGGTGATGGTCTCAGCCTGAGAAGCGCCCGGCCATGCGCCGTTGAGAGCGTTGCCCTCAGCATCCCATGCGTAAACATACGCCGCGCCCCAGCCGAAGTTATCGGTCAGCAGGAAGGAGCCGTTGCTCTGATCCTCGGAACCGCCGTGGGTACCGCCGTCGTTGCCGGTACCGTCCTCGTTCCAGCCGATGACGGTATAGTGACCAAGCTCGTTCTTCGTGCCGTCCATCCAGTAGCCGTCATAGGTGAAGTCGGTGATGTCCTCGGTCTGAGCGCCGTTGCCGTTGCTCAGGATGACGCCGACTGCGCCCTCGGGGATGTAGCAGCGGAACTGGGTCTCACCATAGCTGTTGGTGATGGTCTCAGCCTGAGAAGCGCCCGGCCATGCGCCGTTGAGAGCGTTGCCGTCGGCATCCCATGCGTAAACATACGCGGTGCCCCAACCGAAGTTATCGGTCAGCAGGAAGCTGTCCTTGGGCTGCGGAGTGGGGATGACGATCTCCTGCATCTGGGAGAGAGCCTCATAAGCCGCCTTGCAAGCCTCGTAAGCGTCGTCGACCTCATCGGGATCGGCAGCAGGGTTCATGGAGGTCGCGCGGTACTGGTTCAGCACGCGGGAAGCGGTCTGATACTCAGCCTGACCGTTGTAGGTAGCGGCAGGATACTGAGCGAACTTGGAATTGAGCTGGTTGTACATGCTCAGGAATTCCTCATAGGTGTACATACCGGAGGGAGCGTCGCCCTGATACTTGCCGGCGAGGTTGCCGGAAACTCTCATGCCCGCGAGGTAACGCTGGATGTAGGTCGCGTCGTCAACGTCGACATCTTCGTCAGCCTTGACGTCGGCAACGATCTTCTGGTCAGCGGTGAGGGTGATCATCTCGGAGAGCGCTCTCTGCAGAACGGTCACGTCGAAGATGGTGACGTTGTTATCCATATCGAGGTCGCCCATGAGGAGCTTGTCGCCGACTTCCTTCTTCTCGGTGTAGAGATAAACGACGTTCAGAACGCCGGGCTGATAGAAACCGGAAGCCAGAGCCGGAGCGACGTAGTTGCGGTTGAGGGTAGTGTCGGGAGAGGTGGTGTAGATCTGGTTGGAGCCGACGTTGGTGTAGGTCTTGGTGACGTCGGGAGAGAGCTTTTCGCCGGTCTCAAGATCAATATGAGAGGTCACGATGGTGGTGTTGAAGGTGGTGACGTTGTCCTTGATCCACGCTTCGCCGGAAACCTCGTAGCCGGGCTCGCCCTGATCGGGAACCTGGCTGCTGACGTTATGGAACATGACGTAGCACGCGGAGGACGGAACGGTGACGACCAGCCACTTCTTGTCTTCCTGATCCGGATCGTCGACCATCCTGCTGGCGTCCCTCTTGCCCTGCTCTGCCCATGCGCCGAGAGGCTCCTCGCCTGCGTCGTCATAAGCGTAGCAGTTGACCCATGACCAGCCCTTGGCATTGTAATAATGAACCTTGGTGGTGGTGTTGGTCAGCGCGTTGTAATAGAAGTTGAAGGTCACGGGAGTGCCCTCGAAGGTGCCGATCATGCCGCCGGGAACCTTCGCGGTGTCGAGCTGATAGCCCTGAACCTTGGTTGCGGGGATAGAGAACTTGTCGCCGTTCTTCAGACGATACTTCATCGCGGTCTTGACAGGCGCGTTGGTGGTAGAATCGAGGAAGTTGACGGTGAGGTAATCGGAAGCGATGTTTCTGGTGTAGTAGAACTTGACGGTGATGTTCTGACCTGCTGCGGCGGTGCCGTAAGCGGCGTTGCCGGTCGCGGTAGACTCAGTCTTGTCAAAGCCGTGATCGAAGAGGATCTCAAGGTTCTTGGAAGCACGCCAGGTCTGGCCTTCCTTATACTCGGAGAGCTGAGTCAGAACCTTATTATAGGCGCCGGAAGCGGCGTCGCGGGTGTAATGCTCGACGGTCAGCTTTGCAACGCCGAGAGCGGGCTGGCTGTAGTTGCCGAAGGAAGCGGAGTCAACGAGGACGACGCCGCTCCATGCGGGAACGCTGTAGGAGCCGGAAGCGGTGCCCAGAGAAGCGGTGCCCGCCTTGGTGCCGTTCGCAACGACCGTCCAGCTGCCGGACAGGCTGATGGACTTCGCGGAAGCGGAGTTGTTCAGGGCAACGATGACCTTGTTCCACTCGCCGGACTTGTTGTTGGTGATCTGCCATGCGGTCGCGCCGCTGACGGTGGTGATGCTGTCGGCAGTCGCATCGCCGAAGGCGGAGACAGCCTCACGGATCGCGATTAGACCCGCGTAGTAATCCGCGATATCGGAATAGGTGGAAGCGCGGTTCCAGTCGATCGCGTTCATGTTGTCGGGAGAACGGTAGGAGTTCTGGTCGCCGTACTTGGTGCGCGCGAACTCGGTACCCGCTACGGTGAAGGGGATGCCCTGAGAGGTCAGGGAGGAGGTCAGAGCGATCTTGACCTGACCCTTTACCTTCGCGTCGGTAGTATTGACGACGTTCTTGTTGGTGGTGTAGAGGGTGGGATTGTCCTTGCCGGTCTTGAAGCCGGAGGTACCGTTGGCGGCAAGGATCTTATCGAACAGCGTCCAGTTGTCATGGTTGTCGGTGTAGTTGATGAGCTGGATGGGCTTCGCGCCGGAGTAACCGGTCGCGGTACCGCGGGCGCCGTTGAGAACCTCGGTGGCTGCGCCGCCGTTGAGGAAGCCGGTGCCGGCTGCGAGCTCATGGCTGCCCTTGAGGGCGTCGGAATAGCTCTCGTTGAAGGCGCCGACTCTCTGCATGGAGCCGAGGTTTGCCTTGGAAACAGCGTTGCTGATACCGGTATCGTCGCTGCCTGCCCAAGGCTCGCCGTACATCAGGATGCGGGAGTCGATCTTATCCAGAGCAGATCTCCACGCGTTGACAGCGGGAACATCGAAGCAGCCCATCAGGTCAAAGCGGAAGCCGTCGATGTGGTACTCGTCAGCCCAGTAGACCAGAGAATCCTGGACGAACTTGCGGGTCATCACCTTCTCGGTGGACATCACGTTGCCGAGACCGGAGCCGTTATTATAGGTATTGTTCTCCATGCTGGACATACGGTAGTAGTACTTCGGCACGATCTTGGAGAACTGGGAGCCCTCACGGACGAAGGTGTGGTTGTAAACGACGTCCATGACGACGGAGATGCCGCGGTCATGCAGCGCCTGAACCAGCATCTTGAACTCGGTGATACGGGTGTTGCCGTTGTAGGGATCGGAAGCATAGGAGCCGTCGGGAACGTTGAAGTTCTTGGGATCGTAGCCCCAGTTGCGGTTGACGCGGTTGTCGGTCTCGTCGATGGAGGCGAAGTCCTCGATCGGCATGAGCTGGACGCAGTTAACGTTGTGCTCTACGAGATAGTCAACGCAGGAAGCGATCTTGCCCTCGCCGTTGACGGTGGTGTTGCCCTCGGTGAACGCGAGGTACTTACCGCGGTTCGCCTCGGAAACGCCGGAGGATACGTCGATGGAGAAATCACGGACGTGAACCTCCCAAACGACCGCCTCGCCGGGGTTGTCGAACAGGACGTGCCGGTCGGAATCCCAGCCGTCGGGATCGGTAGAATCGAGGTCAACGATCATACCGCGGTTGCCGTTTGCGCCGACGCCCTTGGCATAGGGGTCTACCGCTTCGTTGGCAACGCCGTTTCTGTCGACGATATAGGTGTAATATTCATTCTTGTGGTCGCCGGTAAGGGTCAGAGACCAGATACCGGAGGTGCTGTTGTAGGTCATCGCGGTGGTGCCTAAGGTAGCCGCGCCGGACTCGGTATCCGTACCGGTCGCATAGCGCTTGACCATCACGGAGCTTGCTTCGGGAGCCCACACCTTGAAGGTGGTGGCGCTCGGCGTATAGGTCGCGCCGAGACCGGTCTCGGAAGCAGCAGCGGAGGCATAATTCTCCAGATAGTTCCTGTTGGTGGTACCTGTCTCGGCGATATCCGCCTCAGCCGCGGAAGCCGCTACGCTGAACAGGGACGCGACCATCAGAACCGTCAGAATCACGGAGATAATCCTGCGCATTTTCATGTAATCCTCTCCTTTTGAAAAAACGTTCTTTGAAATAGACAGACTATTCCAATTAAAGCTATTATAACATAATCGGGAAAATAAATAAATGGATTTGCCGACGCTCTTTTGCACAATCTTTTCAGCGATTATTTGGTAAAAGTGACAAAGCTGCAATCTTTTTGCACAAATTTATTTGGCGGTCATGATAGAGAAAGAGCAGAAGCGTTTCTCAGCCTCCCTTTGCCAAAGGGAGCCTTGGAAACGTCTCTGCTCCTGAATGTGAATCAGTCAATATTATAGTTTTGTATCGGGGAAGCCGACGCCGAAGGCGGTGCCCAGCGTGATGCAGACCGCGTTGTCCTCGTCGTCGAAGTAGACGGCGGAGGCGGTGCTGTCATGCACCAGACGGACGCTGATCTCGCGGTGAAGCTCGCTGCTGAGTTCCTCGCTGAGAAGGCTCGCGTAGTTGCCCCCGAGCAGGCTGAGCTTTGAGAAGCCGCCGCGCTCGGTATTCAGCACGCCGTTCCTGACGTAGTTCGCGACGCTGATCAGGACGGTACCGCTCAGCTGTGTGTTCTGTGACGCCTCCTTGAAGGAGGACACGATCGTCCTGACGATGTGACGGTGCAGGTTCACGGCGTCGGTGTAGCGCTCTTGTTCATCGGTGTAATGCTCGCCCGTATAGAGGGAGGGCAGGCTCGTCATTGGCATGAAGCCGCCGATCTCGCCGTCCGCCATGCGTACCGCGGCGCGCTTGAAGCGCGTGTGGCCGAGGTCGAGCACCAAGCCTGCTTCGCCGTCCTTCATCAGTCTTTGGGCAAGCCCCATTACGCCGAGGTAGCTCGCGTTGTCGCACAGGCGGATGCGGTAGCACCTCACGCCCGCGGAATCAAAAATGCTGTGGATATACTCCTTGAAGCGCCTGCCGAGCATTCCGCTGGCAAGACCGCCCGTGAGGATCACGGCGTCGAGCTGCTTCCAGAATTCCCAGCAGGCGTCATCCCAGTCGTCGCGGGCGAGACGGTTCTCCCTCTCCCCTGTTCTGAGCATGAGGAGAAGCAGTCCGAGCCTTCTGCCGAAGCGCCGCGCGATCTGCTCCGCCATCTGGCGCTTGCGGGCGTTCTCCGAGCGCAGACCCTCATCGACGAGCTTGGGCAGCTCGCTGTCGGGGATACCCTCCGTCGAGAGGCCGTAGCGTTTCAAGGTAGCGCGGATATCCCGGACGATCAGCGGAGTGGAAAAGATATCCTTGAAGGGCTTGCCCTCAATCTCATCCTCCACGCCGCGGAGCGGGAGCTTCGCGATCACCGCGCGGTTCAGCGAGACACGCGGGGTCAGGTATTCGGTTTGATCAATGTCCGAGACGGACAGAAATGGGTTTTTCATGGGTACATTGTCCTTTTGGAAAGCGGTAAAATAACAGCACCTCAGGGATCATCCGTAGGGCGGGGGTACCCCCGTTGGGGGAATGTCCGAAGGACAAGGGGAGGAGCCGTCTCCGGCGAGGAATGCTCCCGCCGAAACGTTCCCTCATAATCATTGTTATAGGCGAAACATCTGCAACCTTTGCTTCGCAAATGTCGTCTGCGACGACGCGGCGGGAGCAAGCCCCCGCCCTACGATTATCCTGCAAACATACAGTTCTACGACCCGGCGGATTCGTAGGCGCTCAGTCCCTTGTGCCAGATAAACAGCGCGAGAGCGAACAGCACCGTCCCGGCGATCACCGTGCCGCCGATGCAGAACCACGGATTATTCCCTGTGAGAAAATAACTGGCAGGGAAATAGGCGGTGAAGGCGAAGGGGATGACATAGGTGATGACCGTCTGCACGAACTTATTATAAATAGAAACGGGGTATTTGCTGAAATCGTTGGTCATATACAGCATATGGGTGATGTGACCGCTCGCCTTCGTCCAGAAGGAGATCGCCGCCGTCATGATCTTCAAGGAGGTATAGATCAGGGTCGCGAACACCGCGACGACGATCCACAGCGGGATGGTATACCAATGGAAGGGCATATCGAGCGAGGGGATGGAGTACGCGAGCAGGAGGATGCAGGTCAGCATCTCGCCTAACGCATCCACACAGAAGTTCTCCGCGATCACATGATAGAGCGTATTGATCGGACGAGTGAGGTATTTGTCGAACTCACCCTTGCGGATGATGCGGTAGCCGACCATCCAGAGGTTGTCGGTAAAGAGGTGGTCGAGCGTCTTGGCGATCAGGGAGAAGCCGTAGATGAACAGGATCTCCTGAAAGCTCCAGCCGATCAGCGCGGGAATCTGACTGAAAATGATGCCCAGAAAAGCGAGCTGGAACACCTGGGTCAGCAAAAGTCCGATCGCGCCGAGCAGGAAATCCGCCTTGTACTCCATCAGCTTCTTGAGGTACTGGGCTATAAATATTTTATGCAAACGAATATATCTCATGCTCAGCCCCCCTGCACCGAAAGGTGCTTCACGGCGCTGTGCCAAATGAGCTTGGAGAGCGCGAACATCACGACGAGCCAGAACACCTGCAAGCCCATCCGCCACGCGATCTCAGAGGGACTGTACATGCCCATATAGATCATGATAGGCGTATAGCGCAAAGACGCGAAGGGCAGGAAATTCAACACCGCCGCCAAGCCCGAAGGCAGGAACGCGAGCGGGATCATGCCGCCCGACAGGAAACTGACCAGGGTCTCCTTGATCAAGGAGGTGCCCCACAGATTCTTGAAGAAGAACGCCATGAAGCCGTAGCATACATTAAAATAGAAGGAGATCATATAGGCGATCAGCATGCTCGCTATATAGATCAGGAAATAGCCGGGATGGAAGCGCACGACGCCCGCGATCGCATAGCGGTAGATCTCCACGCCGACGACCATCGGGGCGAAGATCATCGCGGCGCTGATCAGGCGGTTGCCAATCTCCTGGAAGAGAAAGCTCATCTCAAAGGAGCAGGGGCGGATCATGCGCATGGCGATCGAACCCTCGACGATCTCCTCCCCTACGGCGAACGCGCCGTCGGAATAGGTCAGGTAATCGGTCAGGAAGGAGATGAACAGGTAGACAACCATATCCTCCATCGTAAAGCCCATGAAGGTCTTGCTCCCCGAGCTGAGAAACACCGCCTTCCAGACGAAGTACATGATGAAGGCGGACATGATCTCGCCGATGAAGAAGCAGATAAAGTTTGCGCGGTAGGCGACCATCTCCTGGACGCCCGCTCTGGTAAAGGGCTTGTAGGTGCGGAAGAACCGCTTGATCCTGCTCATAGGCTCACCTCACGGCGGTAGAGCTTCTTGATGATCTCCTCGATCTCCACGTCCTTGATGTTCAGATCCTTGACGTGGACGGTCGAGAGCGTGTAGGAGACGACGTTCTCCACGCTCACCTTCGCGGTGTCAAAGCGCACCCGCGCCATACTGCCATCGCGCTCGGCATGGATATCGTCCTGTGTGAGCTTGAAGCGGCGGTTATAGTCGAGGAGCTTGAAGTCGGGGCCGTTCACCAGCTCGAATTCGAGGGTTCGCACGTCGCCGAAATTGTGCTTCAGATCAGAGATTGCGCCGTCGAACACCTTCCTGCCCTTGTCGATCATGACGATCCGCTCGCACAGCAGCTCGATATCCGCGAGGTCGTGGGTGGTGAGGATGACGGTCGTGCCCTCCTCTTCATTGATCTTCTTGATGGCGCTGCGGATGTTCTCCTTGACGACGACGTCGAGCCCGATGGTCGGCTCGTCAAGGAAAAGCACCTTGGGAGAATGGAGCAGGGAGGCGGCGATATCGGCGCGCATGCGCTGACCAAGAGAAAGGGTACGCACGGGACTGGTGATGAAGCTGTCGAGCTCGAGCACCTCGTTGAGGAACGCCATGCGCTTTTTGTATTGTTCGTCGGGCACCTGATAGATCTCCTTGAGGACAGCGTAGGTCTCACGGAGCGCCAGATCCCACCAGAGCTGGGTGCGCTGACCGAACACGACGCCGATCTCGCGGACGTAGTTCTTGCGATCCTCCTGCGGGATCTTGCCGTTGATGCGGCAGAAGCCCGCGGTGGGCATGAGGATGCCGGTGAGCATCTTGATGACGGTGCTCTTGCCGGCGCCGTTGGGTCCGATGAAGCCGAGGATCTCCCCCTTCGGCACGGTGAAGGAGATATCGTCCACCGCAGTGACGATCTCCTTCTTCGGCTTGAACAGCGCCTTGACAGCGCCCTTTACGCCCGGCTCCTTGATGACTTTCTTGAATTCCTTACGCAGATTCTCTGCGATGATCATGTTTTCCATAGTACTTCCGTTTTGTAGTTGGTGGTTGGTGGTTACCGGTTGGTAGTTTCGGGTTGCCGGTTAATTATTGTACGAAGCGTTTCCCGCAATTCCTCATTCCTAATTCTAATGCGGAACACGCGGTTGCGTTGTCCGTAGGATATCACATCCGATCGGATTATGCAAGGGGTTTTGCAATTATTTTGTCATATGGAGGCGAAGGAATGTTACTTTTTTTCACCTCTTTTGTCACAATCTGTAACGTTCATTACACTTTTGTTGAAATACTTGTCAAGCGGTGAAAATGGTGATATTATTTCACATCGGAAGTGACGTTTTTTCACAGAGGGCAGACATGATACACTACAGGCTATTCTCCGAGCAACTGTGCGGCGAGGAACTCGGAGAGTATGAGACCTATGGAATAATCGCCGCAAATGATGCAGGAGACCTCAAGATCATCCATGACGTTTCCTGCGACAGAGAACGTGCGGAAGCGCTGACGGCGCTGTTCAACGCGGAGGAGCTCGACCCGATCCATCTGGACGAGGCAATAGAGAGCTTCCTGTATACATTTGAGGTATAGCATTTTTCACGCGGATATGATATGATAGGAGCAGAAATTTTTGGAGCGTGAGAGCATGCTGTGCAGTCAGTGTCCGAGAAAATGCAATATAGAGAGAAGCGAGAGCAGGTTCGGCTACTGCGGGGTCGGCGAGCTTCCGCGGCTCGCGCGGGTCGCGCCGCACTATGACGAGGAACCGCCCATCAGCGGAACGAGAGGTGCAGGCACGATCTTTTTCAGCGGGTGCAATCTGCGCTGTGTGTTCTGTCAGAATTATGAGATCTCCGCCGAGACCCTCGGCAGGAGCGTCACGCCGTATCAGCTCAGCGAGGAATACAGGAAGCTGGAAGCGATGGGCGTGCACAATATCGAATTCGTCACGCCGAGCCATTATGCGGACGCGATCTTAGAGAGTCTGCGCTTCTACACGCCGCGCGTGCCGCTGATCTGGAACAGCTCGGGCTATGACAGCCCGGAGACGCTCAGAAGGCTCGACGGCATCATCGACATCTACCTCCCCGACTTCAAGTACAGCGACAACGCGCTTGCGGGGCGGCTGTCGAACTGTCCCGATTATGCACAGACGGCGACGTCGGCGATCGAGGAGATGCTCCGTCAGTGCGGGGATGTTCAAATGGACGGCGATCTGATGACGCGCGGGGTGATCATTCGCCACCTCGTCCTCCCCTCTCACACGAGGAACAGCATCGGCGTTCTGGATATCATCAAAGAGCGCTTCGGCACGCGCGCCCTCGTCAGCCTGATGGCGCAGTACATGCCCGCGGGTAAGGCGGCGGACTACCCCGATATCGACCGCAGGCTCACCAAGCGCGAGTACAATAAGGTATTGGAGCACTTCCTCGACCTCGGTCTCGACGGCTTTGCCCAGGAGCTGGATTCCTCCGATAAAAAGTATGTGCCGGAGTGGGACTATGCGTGAGTGAGGAGTTAGGAGTTAGGAGTTAGGAGTTGGGGAAACGCTTCGCGTTTTAGATTCCTATTGTCAGGATCCAAACGTTTCGATCTCTCTATAATTCGGGTGCGGACGGCGTTCGCCTTCTCGGCGAGACCCAGCGATATCAACTTTTCGGCGCGGTCGGGGCTGACCGTCAGCTCTTCGCCCTTCTTCTTCAGCTTCAAGCCGTCGGTCCTGTCGTAGAAATCACGCTTGACCGTCAGATTGACGTTCTTCTCTTTTACACCTTTTTCCACATCCTATCACCTCCTTTTGGGTATCAAAAAACCGCCCTCATCGAGAGCGGTATCATGACTAAAAGAATAGCCGCTTGATTCACAAGCGGCATCAGGTGGATATTTGGCAGGCGTCCCATTCTCCTGCATCTCTCGGGTTTCCCCTGTCGGTACCAGCGGCGTGTGGTCGGGACGAAATCTACCACCTCAAATATCCACCTTTATCCTATGTAAATTATACATCATTTATTCACTTTTGTAAAGTATTTTCTTATTGCGTATAATTCTTTTCCATTCTTTTTCTCTGACTTTTTGAAACGTAATAATTGAATTTTTATAATTCGATGGATCTGTACTGGTCTTTAATCGAATGATCAATCTCGTTTTTCCTTTATCGTTTGAGAGCTCCTTTAAAACAAACGCGGTGAATGGTTTATCTGATTCCACGATATAATCAGGATTGGCAACAGCTTCCTTTATGCTTTCCACTATATCATCAAAATCATTAAAATCATCAGGATGTTCAGCAAATATATGATTCACTTGTTTTTCTGTAATTATTAAATCATCAGTTGTGATATCATTCGTCACACATTTATAGATATCTCTGTCGATTTTCCCTACATAATGCACATCGCTCACCATCGTCTTCTTTGAAGCTGACTGTATTATACCACTTTTCTCAGCTATTTCAAGCTGTTTTTCGTGATAAGCATGCCAGTTTTCAGCCTTTTTGCGCCACTCGTCGCGGCGGGAGCAAGCCCCCGCCCTACGGTATAAACCGGCAACTACCAACTACCGACTACCAACTATCAACTACCAACTACCAACTATCAACTACCAACTACCGACAAAAAGCGCCGCTCCTTTCGGAACGGCGCTGCTTTTGTTTCTCTTATTTTGCAAAGTCAACGGCGCGGGATTCGCGGATGATGTTGACCTTGATCTGACCCGGATACTCGAGCTCTTCCTCGATCTTCTTGCAGATATCTCTTGCAAGAGCGGGCATGGAATCGTCCTTGACCTGATCGGGCTTGACCATGATACGGATCTCGCGGCCTGCCTGGATGGCGAACGAGGTCTCGACGCCCTTGAAGGAGGAGGCGACCTCCTCGAGCTTCTGGAGACGCTTGATGTAGTTCTCCAGGTTCTCTCTTCTCGCGCCGGGACGGGCTGCGGAGATCGCGTCGGCTGCCTGAACGATACAGGCGACGACGGTCTTGGCTTCCACATCGCCGTGGTGGGCGTGGATGGCGTGGATGACGGCTTCGCTCTCCTTGTACTTGCGGGCGATATCTACACCGATCTCAACGTGGCTGCCCTCGATTTCATGATCGAGCGCCTTGCCGATATCATGCAGCAGACCCGCGCGCTTGGCGACGGTGGGATCCATGCCGAGCTCGGATGCGATCATGCCGGAAATATAGCTGACCTCAAGCGAGTGATTGAGCACGTTCTGACCGTAGCTGGTACGGTATTTCAGACGGCCGAGTATCTTGATAAGCTCGGGATGCAGACCGTGGACGCCTGCGTCCAGCACGGCGCGGTCGCCCGCCTGCTTGATGCTGCCCTCGACCTCGCGTCTCGCCTTCTCGACCATTTCCTCGACCCTTGCGGGGTGGATACGACCGTCGGAAATCAGCTTCTCCAGAGCGACGCGCGCGATCTCGCGGCGGACAGGCTCAAAGCAGGAGAGGGTGATCGCCTCGGGCGTGTCGTCGATGATCAGGTCACAGCCTGTCATCGTCTCGATGGCGCGGATGTTTCTGCCCTCGCGGCCAATGATACGACCCTTCATCTCGTCGTTCGGGAGCGGTACGACGGAGACCGTCGCCTCGGCTACCTGATCCGCGGCGCAGCGCTGGATCGCGAGGGAGATGATATTGCGGGCGCGCTTGTCGGCTTCATCCTTGAGGAGCTGTTCATACTCCATAATCTTGAGGGATTTCTCACGGCTGAGCTCGCCCTCAAGCTGGTTCAGCAGATATGCCTTCGCCTGATCTACGGTGTAGCCCGAAATCCTCTCGAGCATCTCAAACTGGCTCTTCTTAATGGTTTCCGCCTCGGCGAGCCGAGCCTCGGCGTCTTTGATCTTCTCGTTGACCTTATCTTCCTTCTTCTCAACATTGTTGATCTTCCGGTCGAGGGTCTCTTCTTTCTGCTGGATGCGGCGCTCCTGGCGCTGTACCTCCTTGCGGCGGTCGTTGAGCTCCTTCTCGCCCTCGGTTCTCAGGCGATGAGCCTCGTCCTTACCCTCAAGGATCGCTTCCTTCTTCTTGGCTTCGGCTGTCTTCATCGCGTCGGAGACAATGCGCTTGGCTTCCTGCTCGGCAGAGCCGATCTCCGCTTCCGCAACCTTCTTGCGATAGGCGCTGCCGACGATGATGCCGACGACCGCACCCACAGCCAAAGCCGCTACAATGAGTATGATACTCAATGTAGGACTCATACTTGACACCTCCTTGATTTGATTCTTCCGATCAAACTCAACTCACGGTGCCGTTACACAGATATTCAGTTTTGTATCACCAACTGTCAGAATGACAGAAAACACTTTAGTCCGCGCAGAGACGCACAAGACGCCCGAGACGCTTCGCGAATGGCAATAAGGTAAAAATATCTATATAATAACGGCTCTCTAAGAGAGTCTAATGAAAAGGGTATGAACCTTCACGGTTCGCAGGCTATCGGCTCGTATACTACGAGCGATATTACACCTTAATCAATAATAATATATTGTTATAGTTTTGTCAAGAATTAATTTGCAGTCGGCGGTTGATTATTGGTAGGGCGGGAACTTGCTCCCGCCGCGTCATCGCAGATGACATTTGCGAAGCAAAGGTTGCAGGTGCTTCGCCTGTTGCAACGATTATGAGGATATGTCTCGGCGGGAGCAAGCCCCCGCCCTACGATCAAATAAGGTGTGTTCATCATGGCGACGTCCCCTACAGTATTAATGCCCAACGCCCGCTGTTCTTTGTGCAGAAAAGCAAATTACAGAAAGATTCCTTGTCTATAATGACCAGAGTGTTGTCAGTTTTTATAAAAACTGCACGAAAAGTTTGGAATTTATTTTCTTGTTTTACTTGAAATTGTCAAAAAGGTCTGTTATTATAGAGTTGTATATTTATGTACTAATCATACTTAGTGTACAAATTCTTTTATAAAGGAGAGTCAAATTATGAACTATGTATTAAACGATGAGAGATTCCCTCTCGATCTGTTCCACGGCGGCGACGCCGTACGCGCTTATGATTTCCTCGGCGCGCACGATTACTGGATGGACGGCGTTCAGGGCACCATGTTCCGCGTTTGGGCGCCGAACGCGCTGACCGTTTCCGTAGTCGGAGACTTCAACGGCTGGGATCAGAATGCGAACCACATGCATAAGATCTCCGAAGGCGGCGTATGGGAAGTTTGGATCCCCAACCTCGGCGAGACCGCGATCTACAAGTACTGCGTAGAGACCCCCTGGTTTGAGAAGATCCTGAAATCCGATCCGTTCGCTTTCCATACCCAGACCCGTCCCGACAACGCCTCTATCATCTATAACTACAACAAGTATCAGTGGAATGATGAAGGCTGGTACAAGTACAAGATGGAG
>CACYFH010000030.1 GCA_902773635.1 uncultured Ruminococcus sp.
GCGATGGCACCATGGTCAATGATACTACGAACGGCATCATCAAGTATGCCGCTTCCACTCCGTCCACCACGAATCCCTTCGTTTTTGCTGAGAATTCCCACCTCATCACCACCACCTACAAGGTTATTGCGAACGGCTATGCCGATATCTCCAACAACCTGATCGTCCTGGCGGCATCCGACGAGGATCTGACCAAGGTCGTATTCGGCGGCGAAGTCCAGCCCGGCAAGTCCATCAACTTCAAGGGCTCCTTCAATGCGCCCGGCGAGGTCGTCGAGCCGACTCAGGCTCCCACCGAGCCTGTCTCCAACGAGCTGAGCGTGTCCATCATCGGACCGAACGGTCAGACCGAGGTCAAGAAGGTCAACGTTGGCGACACCTTCACCGTTTACACCATGCTCAACGTAAATACCACCGTTGCGAGCCTCGACGGTACCCAGTCCTTCTATCCTGCTTACCTGCAGTATGCCGATAAGGTTGAGGGTCAGTACAATGAGATCTCCGAGCCCGAGAAGGTATTCCCGATCGTAGGCGACAAGATGACCGCGAGCTGTCAGAACGGCAACATCAAGTTCAACGCTACCACCTCCGGCACGGGCTTCGCGTTCAACGACGACAAGGCGAAGCTGATCGTCACCACCTTTAAGGCGATCAAGGGCGGCAGCACTACCATCACCACCACCCTCAAGACCCTGATTGCTGACGACGGCGCGCTTACTCCGATCATCTATAAGGGTCAGGTTCAGGAAGGCAAGAGCGTCAACCTCTACTCCGCCTTTACCGATCCCGGCAGCCCCGTCGTTCCGACCGAGGAACCCACTCAGGCTCCTCCCGAGCCCACTCAGGCTCCTCCCGAGCCCACTCAGGCTCCTCCCGAGCCCACCCAGGCTCCTCCCGAGCCCACTCAGGAGCCTACTCCGCAGACGATCATCTCCATCTACGGTATCGACGGTACTGCTGAGCAGAGATCCTTCAACGTAGGCGAGACCTTCACGGTCTACACCACTCTGGATGTCAGAAAGGCGATCGCCAACGGTATGATCGCGAACATCAGCGCGAGCCAGACCTACACCACCGCTGTTCTGAAAAACGAGAACGCTGTCGATGAGTACGGCGTCGTCACTGACGATACCATGTTCCCGAACCTCTCCAGCACCGTTGCAAGGATCGCTGACGGCAACATCCGTTACAACGCTTCCAAGCCGCAGGTCAACAACGGCTTCAAGTTCGATTCCGAGAACAGCGTCCTGATCGTTTCCAAGTACACCGTTACCGCGGCGGGCAGAGGCGAGATCAGAAACAGCATCATCACGATGTCCTCTTCTGATGCGAACATGACCCGCATCATCACCAAGGGCGTCATCGCCGACGGCTACACCATCGATGGTATCGCTACCTTCACCGAGCCCGGCACCGGCAAGAGCTTCCTCCTCGGCGATGTGAACGGCGACGGCGAAGTCGACGTTACCGACGCGACCCTCGTCCAGCGCGTTGTCGCTGAGATGGATGTTCCGATCACGCCCGAGTGGCTGATGCACGGCGATATCGATAACAGCGGCGACCTTGAGGTCTCCGACGCGACCTTCATCCAGCGCTTTGCTGCTGAGATGCCTGTCACTCTCTATCCGGTTGGCCAGTACATCACCAGATAAATTCAATCCACAGCTTTTGAGGGCTATCACAGAAATGTGATAGCCCTTTCTTTATCAGATAAAATGAGCACAGTGCACAAGACTTTGAATCGCTTCTTGTGCACTGTGCATTATAAACTTGCGGAAAAACTCATGAAATGTTCATATTCAGTTAATGGACTTTGCAGGTGAAATTTGCTATAATAACCTCAAACAAATGCTTATTACGATATTTCCGAATAGAAATCTGATTGATTGGAACGATTATATGAAGAGATTTTTACCGATATTATTATGTATATTGATGATACTGAGCGCTCTCCCTGTCGCGGCGTCCGCGGCTGAGAAAGACAACGCTGAGACCGGCGCTCAAACAGAGGTCGCCGAGACCGGCTGGAAGCTCCTGACAGAAGCCCAGTTTCAGGCGAAAATGGCTGAGGTACAGCAGGAATATCCCGACGGCGGCGTGTTCAGCGGCGTTTATTATGAGGACGGCTACGTCAAGGCGTGGACGTGCTGGGCATACGCGTGCCAGATGTTGTACGAGTTCTTCGGCGCACAGTATTACAACGACGGACTTTATGAGAACGCAGATTACGACAATTCGAATCTCGAGGACAGATTGTGCGCGGGCGACTGGGTTCGCATTGATATGTGGGGCGGAAATGGGGAATACGGCACCCATTCCATCTTTTTGACAAAGATCACAAGCGAGGGCGTTTATTACACTGACGGCAACGGCGACGGCGCGAACGGTATCCGCTGGAACGCCTTCTACTCGTGGAATCAGATGAAAAGCCTCTATGTGTTCCGCGTCCACCTTCCGGGCAATACCCTCAAGGGTGGCGACGTTGTTCATACCGTCGCGTATGACGCGAACGGCGGCAGCGGCAGTATCGCCTCCGAGACCTATAAGCCGAACGCGGACTTCACCGTTCAGAGCTGCGGCTGCACCAAGGAAGGTTCACAGTTCGCGGGCTACACCCTGAGCCGTTCCGACGGCAAGTGGCTGACGACCGACGCGGGATGGCAGACCAAGAGCAATATTTTCGACAAGGGCTATACCTACGCCGTCTATCAGCCGGGCGCGAAGCTCACGCTGAACAGCACCCTCCTCGGCAACGTGAGCGCGGCGATGACCTTCACCTTCACCGCCCAGTGGCTCCCGAACCAGAGCACCGTCGAGTTCTTCTCGAACTACAGCGGCTATAATTATCTTCTCGGCTCGAGTTTTGCGGACGGCTACGCGAGTTATATCAAATCCCGCAACAAAGACGTCTACACCGTGACGAACGACGGTGAGCGTTATAATAACCAGCCTTCCCTGAAGATCGTCGGCAAGACCGCCGGCTCCTCGGGCAAGGATCTCTCGATGAACACCTCTACCAACGCGGGCTACGGCGACGGCTACAGCGTCGCGGGCGCACAGGGCGACAGCAAGAGCATGACCCTGCGTCTGAACATCAAGTCCGAGACGGACGGCGCGAAGTTCCTCGTCCGTTGGGGCTACCAGAGCACCTCCGCCTATACCTCCGTCACGCTGAGCAGGGGCTGGAAAACCTACACCCTCTCCGTCCCGAAGAACAACTATTTCGGCTCTTCTCTCCACCCGTATTTCGATAAGGCCGGCACCTACCTGATCAACTCCGTCACGCTGAGCGACGACAGCTCGACCACCGCGATCGCTCCCGAGAGCGGCTACCGCGCGGCTGACAGCGTGAAGGTCACTCGCGGTGGCGCGATCGGTACGCTCCCGACCCCCGTGCGCGAGGGCTATACCTTCCTCGGTTGGTATACTGCTGCAGAAGGCGGCAAGAAGGTCGATGAAAAGACCGTCATCAATGAGTCGTCTCTCAGGCTCTACGCGCATTGGAGCAAGGACGCTTCCCTTGAGCCGACCAAGACCTTTGAGATCAACGGCCATTACTATGAGCTGTACGATAACGCCATGACCTGGGCGGACGCGAAGCGCTTCTGCGAGGAGCAGGGCGGCCATCTGCTGACGATCGACGGCTATTACGAGAACAATCAGGTATTCCAGAAGATCAGCGACCGCACCGGCTACTGCTGGCTCGGCTTGAGCTACAGCACCTCCGCCAAAACGTGGGAGTGGGTGACCGGCGAAGCGTACTTCTTCAATTACTGGTACAACAGCAACTACGGCGCCACCGACGACGGCAGACACTACGCGATCATGTACCCGATGAACCTCAACGGCACAGCCTACGCCGCGAAGTGGGGCAAGCTCGCCGATACCGATTCCTACCGCAATTATGAGGGCTATCAGAATTCCTTCTTCATCTGCGAGTATGAGTACAACGGCTTCATCGGCGACGCAGACGGCAACGGAGAGGTCAACCAGCTCGACGCGACCATCATCCAGCGTGCCCACAGCGATATCCCGACCGGCTTGAGCGAGGAAACATTGCTCTACGGCGATATCGACGGCAACGCGGAGGTCGATCTGACCGACGCGACCTTCATCCAGCGCTATGTCGCGGAGATGGAGATCCCCTACGCAGTCGGCAAGAGAAAAGGTTAATATTTCAGATAGAGGGCATGCGAAAGCGTGCCCTTTTCGCATGTATAATACTAAGTTTCATTAAAACACTTTAACATTTATTGCGTTAAATTCCGTATAACTTCGTTGTCCTCCTTGACAGGCGACAGCCTGTCTGCGTCGTCTTAGTATAAAAACTCATGTAACCGAATTATGCTATTGACATATAATGAGAGTAGTGCTACACTATAGATGTCGGGTAAGTCCCGGCTAATTAAATAATCTTCGGGGTAGGGTGAAATTCCCAACCGGCAGTATAGTCTGCGAGCCGCTGTCGAAGGCGGCATGATACGGTGAGATTCCGTAACCGACGGTAAAGTCCGGATGAGAGAAGATGTGATAGAATAAAAACGCTCCGTAGGTACCCGAAACCTGCGGAGTTTTTTGTTCCAAATCCAAATCATGTCTTGCACACCGTGCAAAGGAGTAATGATGTCCACCGAAAAAACCAAGAATTCCTACCGCCTGCGGATGCTGACGACCACCGCGATGCTCGGAGCGATGGCTGGCGTGCTGATGTTCATCGAGTTCCCCCTCGGCTTCATCGCGCCGCCCTTCTACAAGCTCGATTTCAGCGAGGTCCCGGTGCTGATCGGTACCTTCGCCTTCGGCCCGATCCAGGGCGTCGTGATCGAGCTGATCAAGATCCTGATCCATCTTGTAATCAAGGGCACACAGACGGCGTTCATCGGCGAGCTGGGCAACCTCTTGATCGGATGCGCCATGATCATCCCCGCGGGGCTCATCTACAAGCGCAAAAAGACGAAGAAATCCGCGATCATCGGCATGTCTGTCTCCACGCTGTTCATGTCCGCCGCGGGCGTTTTCCTCAACGCCTACCTGCTGATCCCCGTCTACGCGAGCGCCTTCCCTGTGACCGTGGAGGATATCGTCGGCATGGGACACGCGATCTTCCCCATAGTTGATAACGTGCTGACCCTGTGCGTGTTTTGCGTCCTGCCCTTCAATCTGATCAAGGGCATACTGGTCTCTCTGGTCGTGGCGTTCATTTACAAGCCGCTGTCAAGATTGATCCATAAAGGAATCGAAGGATAAAGAAAAGCCCCCGAGATGGGCAATATCATTAAGTTATGCAGAGGCTCCCTTTGGTAAAGGTACCCCCGTTGGGGGAATGTCCGAAGGACAAGGGGGGAGCCGCTTCCGGCGAGGAGGCTGTCGGCGTTAGCCGACTGAGGGATTGTATCAATTGACCGAGCGTCAGCGAGATACATTTCTTAACTTAATGATATTGCCCGAAATCGGGGGCTTATATGATAAATAGTCATTGCGAAGCCCCTTTAGGGGCTGTGGCAATCTCAACCGATAAAAAGAGGCAAAGCGCCCTGCGGTCACTTTCGTGCTTGCACCGGGAAAGTATACTATGCCGTGATCGGTTCGTTGATAGGGTAGGGGACTTCTATCTCAGCAAGGAAGCGCTGGATGAAGGTTGCGTCGGTGACGAGGATATCGCCGTCGCCGTCAACGTCGGCAGCAAGCGTGTCGAATTCTCCGTCGTAAGCGGTCTCCGACAGCACCTTCCGGATCAGCGTGACGTCGCTGATCGTGACCTCGCCGTCGCCGTCTGCATCACCCAGAAGGACAGCGGGCTCAGTCGGCGCTTCCGTGGGCGCCTCAGTCGGCGCTTCTGTAGGCGCTTCAGTCGGTGCCTCAGTCGGCGTTTCTGTAGGCGCTTCGGTCGGACGAACGTAGGTGGAATTGATATCGAAATCAGAGAAGTCGAGCATACCCCAGCCGTAGGTGTCGTCGCGACCCTTCTCGCCGAGATCGACGGAATACTGCTTGAAGATCTCATAGATCTCCGCCTGGTTCAGGCTCTTGTCCCAGGTTTTCAGGAGCGCCGCCGCTGCCGCCGCGTGCGGTGCGGCAAAGGAGGTACCGCTGTCAATAAGCGCGGAGGTCAAGCCGCTTTTGTGCGGCATGAGGATGTTCATGCCCGGCAGAGCGAAGTCGATCACCGCGCCGTAGTTCGCCAAAAGACCGAGGGAGTTGTTTTTGTTCACGGAAGTGACCGTGATAACGTTGTCCTTGTTCGCGGGATAGCGAAACGACGCGTCGCCGTCATGGTTGCCCGCCGCCACAATCACAACGACGCCGCGGGAAACCGCCTCGGCAATCGCGTCATCCAGCGAGTGGAACGTGTGGTTTTTGTCGTCGCCGCTCAGGCTCAGGTTGATGACGTCTGCGCCGTGGTCGAGCGCGTAGTAGATCGCTCTTGCGGTGTCCTGCATCTTGCCGTCGCCCCGATCATCCATGACCTTGAGGGGCAGGATCTTGACGTTGGAGGAGGTGCCGTCCGCGATAACGCCGCTCACCTCTGTTCCGTGATACTGGTCGTCGTTGTAATCCGTTGTATTGTTTAGGAAGTTATATCCGTCGATGTAGCGGCCCTTCAAATAGCGGTTGGCGGTGTTCAGACCTGTGTCCATGACCGCAACGATGACCTCCGGGAGCTTCTTTCCGCTATTTTCGAGCTTTTCCTGGAGGACGTCAAGTCCCATTTTCTTCACGCCCCAGCTCATGTATCCGAGCCTGTAGCCGTTGAGCGCGGAGGTGTCCGCCGTATCGGTCTCAGCCGCGGAAACAGGAAGAATAACGGAAAAGAGCGCGATGATCAGCGCCAAAAGCGCAGATAGGATCCGATTATTGAAACGATGCATAAAGCTCACCTCATACCTTTCTTTTCTCAGTATAGCACAGTTGAAATGCACTTTCAAGACGTGGGAGACGGTAGACAAAAGAAATGTTTTCTGCTATAATCGTTGCGATAAAGTATAAAGAAGGTCGGAGCTTTGCAAAAGAATCATGCGGAAAGTGAATATCTGGAATGTGAACAGCGCTGGGTCTATTGGCTGTTGATCACGGCGGCGGGATGGTTCGGCGCGTACACCTTCATCCTGCGCGGCGGCGTGTTCTGCAACGCCCAGACCGCGAACGTCGTCCTCTTCGCAATCGCTCTGGGTCAGCAGAGATGGCTCGACGCCGCCTATCTGCTCATCCCCATCGGAGCATATTTTCTCGGCGCGTTCGTCTCGGAGCTTCTCGGCAAGACCGTCAAGCGCTTCCATCTTCTCCGCTGGGACACCCTGCTGATCGGTATCGAGATACTGGTCGTGCTGGCGCTGGGCTTTCTCCCTGCGAGCGCGCCCGACCAGATCTGCCAGGTCGCGCTGAACTTCATCTGCTCCATGCAGTTCAACACCTTCCGTCAGGTGAAGGGAATTCCCGCCTCCACCACCTTCGTCACCAACCATATCCGTCAGGTCGGGTCGAATTTCGCGAAGTTCCTGCGCCACCGTGACAGCGCCTCCAAGGAGAAGGTGCTGACCCACGGCTCGCTGATCCTGTTCTTCGCGCTGGGCGCGGCAGTCGGCGCCGTCTGCGCGCGCTTTTTAGGTTACTACTCCATCTGGGGCAGCGGGATCATCCTGCTCGTCGTGTTCATCCGCCTCGCGATCGCCGACCGCTCCTATGAGAAGGAAATGCTCAGCCGCGTCCCGCACGGACATTGAGCCCGCTCATCGGCGACCCGCGCCGTTTTCGACCCTTTCCCAAATACAAAAAGCTCCCGAAATCGGGAGCTTTTCTTCTGCTTTAAGGCTCCCTTTGGTAAAGGGAGCTGTCGGCGTTAGCCGACTGAGGGATTGCATCAATTGTCTGAGGCAAAGCCGAGTCACCACTTTCATTTGGTGAAACCATTGTTATCAGATCAGCGCGGCGACTGCATTCTCGACCTCTTTCATGTCAACGGTCGGCTCGAAGCGGGCGACAACGTTGCCTTCACGGTCAACGAGGAACTTGGTGAAATTCCACTTGATGTCGGGGCTGTTCTTGTAGTCCTTGTTCATCTTCTTCGCCATCGCCTTCATCGCGATTGCCGCAACGCCCTTGCCGAAGCCCTCAAAGCCCTTCTGGCTCTTGAGATAGGTGAACAGCGGGAGCGCATTCTCGCCGTTGACGTCGCTCTTCTTCATCTGGGGGAACTGCGTGTGGTACTTGAGCGTGCAGAACTCATGCACCTCTTCATCGGTGCCGGGGGTCTGACCCGCGAACTGGTTGCAGGGAACGTCGATGACCTCGAAGCCCTGATCATGATACTGCTCATACATCTTCTCGATCGGCGCATAGTGCGGGGTGAAGCCGCAGCCGGTCGCGGTGTTGACGATCAGCATGACCTTGCCCTTGTTGTCGGCGAGGGGATATGCGTTGCCTTTGCGGTCGTACAGTGTGAAATCATAGATGCTTGCCATATTTATACCTCCTTATTGATGACCGATGACCGTGTCATCGGTGAATTGACAGTTAATCTGAAATATCGTTGTCCAAAGTAACATAGAAGTGATACCCCGGATGCTTCGCGTGAAGCTCGTCGAGTATCTTGTGATAGAGCGACTGTCTGTCCTTGAGATCGAAGCTGATCACGAGATCAAAGACAGCGTTCTTGCTGACCTTATCCAGCGTGAAGCCGTGGATCTGGAGCACATGCTCGTGCGCCATGACCTCCTCCTCCACCTGGTGGAAGAGCGTGTCGGTCTCGGGGTCGCTGAGGTTGACGGCGTAGACGGAGATACCCGTCAGGATCACGCCGAACTTCTGATGAATCTCCGCGGTGATGCGGCGCTCCAGCACATCCAGCGCCGGCGCCGTCATGGTGTCGGGAACCTCGATATGCACCGAGCCGATCAGCGTTTCGGGGCCGTAGCTGTGCAGAATGAGGTCGTAAGCGCCGCTGACGCCCTCAAATTCACAGAGCGCCTTCTTGATCTCCTTACTCAGCTCGCCGTCAATGCGCTCGCCGAGAATGCGGGAGATGGTCTCGCGCAGGATCTCAACGCCGGATTTGATGATGAATACGGAGATCACCAGACCAAGGTAGGCTTCCAGAGAAACGCCCCAGATCAGGTAGATGGCCGCCGCCACGAGGACGGAAGCGGAGATGATAGAGTCCATCAGCGCGTCCTTGCCGGAGGCGACGAGGGAGTCGGAGTTGACCTTCCTGCCGGTGCGGGAAACATAGATGCCGAGGAAAATCTTAACGGCGACCGCCACCGCGATGATGATGAGGGATATCGCGCTGTAGTCGGGCGCTTCGGGCGTGATGATCTTCTTCACGGATTCGACCGCCGCCGAGATACCGGCGTACAGCACGATGACCGCGATGATCACGGAGCTGAGGTATTCGACCCGCCCATAGCCCAAGGGGTGCTTTTTATCCGCAGGCTTGACGGAGAGCTTCGCGCCGATGATGGTGATGACCGAGGAGAGCGCGTCGCTCAGGTTGTTCACCGCGTCGAGGACGACGGAGATCGAGTTTGCGAACAGTCCGACCGCCGCCTTGAAGCCCGCCAGGAATACGTTGGCGAGGATGCCGATCACGCTGGTGCGGACGATGACCTTTTGTCGGTTCATTTTTCGACCCCCTTCAAAAGCTGATACAGCAGGATGTAAAGACCCTGCGCCTCTTCTTCCTTTAGCTTGATGCAGGAGCCGATCTTGAGCGGGATGTCCTTCGCCTTTTCCTTGAGCGCCTGACCGCTCTCCGTGAGCGTGACGGTGACGACGCGCTCGTCGTCCTTATCGCGCGCGCGGGTGAGATATCCCGCGCTTTCCAGCTTTTTGAGCAGGGGAGTGAGCGTGCCGTTATCCAGATACAGCCGCCGTCCCAGCTCGCCGACCGGGATGCCGTCGCCCTCCCACAGCACCAGAAACACAATGTACTGGGTGTAGGTCAGCCCCAATTCCTTTAGATACGGGGTGTAGAGCGAGACGACCTGCCGCGCCGCCGCGTAAAGCGGAAAGCAGAGCTGATTCTCGAGCTTCAACATTTCGTCAAAATTAGGTTCGTTCATGGGTATTCGCCTCCTGATGATCCTATTATATTTGATAAAATATAATTTGTCAATAGATAATTTGAAATTATTTGAGAATCAGTGCATAAAGCCTTCCCCTCAGGGGGAAGGTGTCACCGTAGGTGACGGATGAGGGGCGGGCGTTTCCTCTATAGCCCCGAATTCAGTTGCACCATAGCCATAACTATTACCTTCCAAGAGCCACTCCTGAACCGATTTTATACATCCGATGGAAAACAGGCTGCCGCGGGAGCGACAGCCTGTAGCCTATACTATTTATATGTGAATCCCGCCCGATTATACGTTGAAGCGGAAGAGGACGACGTCGCCGTCCTTCATGACGTATTCCTTGCCTTCACTGCGGACGAGACCCTTCTCCTTCGCCGCCGCCATCGAGCCGCAGGCAATCAGATCGTCAAACGCGATCACCTCCGCGCGGATAAAGCCGCGCTCAAAGTCGGTGTGGATCTTTCCTGCCGCCTGGGGCGCCTTGGTACCCTTCTTGATCGTCCAGGCGCGCACCTCCGGCTTACCGGCGGTGAGATAGGAGATCAGCCCCAGCAGGCTGTAGCACTCGTTGATCAGACGGTCGAGACCGCTCTGCTCCAGCCCGAGATCGCTGAGGAACATTTCCTTCTCTTCCTTGTCCATCTCGACGATCTCCGCCTCCATCTCGGCACAGATCGGCAGCACGCCCGCGTTCTGCTCTGCGGCGAGAGCACGGACGCGCTGTAAACGCTCGTTGCTTTCAATACCGTTCGCGAAGTCATCCTCGCTCATGTTGGCGGCAAAGATGACCGGCTTGTTGGTCAGCAGCGCGACCTCCGCGAGGAGCGCCTTCTCGTCCTCGTCACACTCGACCGCGCGAGCGGGCTTGCCCTCGTTGAGCGTGTCGAGCACGCGCTTGAAGAAGTCGACCTGCGCCTGGAACTTCTTGTCGCCCTTGACCATCTTCTGCGCCTTGTCAATGCGGCGCTGTACCAGCTCCACGTCGCTGAGGATCAGCTCGAGGTCGATGGTCTCGATATCGCGGATCGGGTCGACCGAGCCTTCCACATGGATGATGTCGTCGTTATCGAAGCAGCGCACCACATGCACGATCGCGTCGCACTCACGGATATTGCTGAGGAATTTATTGCCCAGACCCTCGCCCTTGGAGGCGCCCTTCACCAGACCGGCGATGTCGACGAATTCGATGGTCGCGGGGGTGTATTTCTCGGGGTCATACATTTCTGCGAGCTTATCCAGACGCTTGTCCGGAACGGCGACCACGCCGACGTTCGGCTCGATGGTGCAGAAGGGATAGTTGGCGCTCTGTGCGCCCGCGTTGGTAATCGCGTTGAATAAGGTGGACTTGCCGACGTTCGGCAGTCCGACGATGCCTAATTTCATGGGATGATGCTCCTTTGCGAATTTTCTGTCACATACACTGTTATTTTACCATTATATAAAGGAAAAGTCAATGAAAGAGACGCCTGAGAAATGTCTCCGCGTCATCTTGACAAAATCCGTGATTCCAAATAGAATGATATCGGTGAGGAATATGAAGCAATACGATTACATTTTATTCGATCTGGACGGCACGCTGATCGCGAGCGCAAAGGGCGTGGAGGTCTCTATCCGCCACGCGATGGACGCGCTCGGGCTTCCGTGCCCCGACCTGAGCGATTATACCGGGTACGTCGGACCTCCGCTGGAGGATACCTTCCGCGATCTCTGCAAGGTCCCGGAGGATCAGATCATGCGCGGCATGGAGCTGTACCGCGACTATTACGACCGGAAAGGGCAAAAGACCAACCGCGTGTTCGACGGCATTTTTGAGATGCTGAAGGAACTGCGCGAGAAGGGAAAGAAGCTCGCCATCTGTACCTCCAAGAACGAGCCCGTCGCGGAGAAGGTAGCGGATATCCTCGGACTGTCGCCCTATCTGGACGCTGTCTGCGGCTCCACGCTCGACGGCGCCCGCCGCGCGAAGGCGGATATCATCCCCTACGCGTGGAAGCGTCTCGGCTGTACGGATCAGGCACAGGCGGTCATGGTCGGCGATACGGCGTTCGACGCGCGCGGCGCCGAGCTTGCGGGCGTAGACTTTATCGGCGTGACCTTCGGCTACGGAACGGTCGAGACGATGGCGGCATGCGGCGCGGTCGGCTTTGCGGACACCCCTGCAGAATTGCTGAAAATGCTGTCATAAACGAGAAACCTTATCATGAACCGCCCGCCGCCCGCATATATTGTAGCGGTGATGCTATGTTTCATTCAGTCAAGCTGAAATCGGCTTGTGTGACGATCGTTTCCTTCGCGTGCGTGATCATCTTCGCCCTGATCTGCCTTGTCTCCCTGCGCGGCGGCTTGCCCGCAAAGGTGAACGTAGGCGGAGAGCAATTCTCCCTGAGAGCGCAGAACGATGAGGATATCGCGGCGCTTCTTACCGTCTGCGGCTATGAGAACGCAGAGCTCCTCAGCGAGCGTGAGATCACCGTCCCGAAGCATTGGAACGAGACTTACACACAGTACAACGACCTGCAGCGGGCGCAGGGACTCGACCTGACCTCCTATAAAGGAAAGACCGCCACGGAGCGAACCTACATGATCGGCGAGGACGATAACGCGACCCTGCTGATTGCGGACGGACGCGTCATCGCGGCGCATATCTGCCACACGGACGGCACAGGTATGCGACCCTTATTCACGGAATCATCAAAGGAATCATGAGGGAATCATGAAGGAACGATTAGACAAATTCATTTCGTCGCGGACGGTGCTGAGCCGCAAGGAGGTACAGCGCGCCTTAAAGGACAAGCGCGTGCTCGTGAACGGCATGCTCACGCGCTCGGGCGACGACAAAATCGACACGGAAATAGATGTGATCACGCTGGACGGACAGGCTCTCTCCGGCGAGACCCGCGTTTATTATATGATGAACAAGCCTGCGGGCGTCGTCTCGGCGACCGAGGACAGGGATGAGCGCACCGTGCTCGATATCCTGCCTGCCGAATTGATGCGAAAGGGTCTTTTCCCTGCGGGACGGCTGGACAAGGACACCACCGGCCTGCTGATCATCACGGACGACGGCGAGTACGCCCACCGCATGCTCTCTCCGAAGAAGCACGTCACCAAGCGCTATATCGCCACGCTCGACAAAGCCCCCGGCTCTGAGATCGCGGAGCGCTTCGCTCAGGGCGTCACCCTCGGCGACGGCACGGTCTGCAAGAGCGGCAGGGCTGAGCCCTTGGACGACAGCCGCGCGGCGGTGGAGATCAGCGAGGGCAAGTACCACCAGGTCAAGCGCATGTTTGCCGCTTTGGGGTATCATGTCACCGCCCTTGAGCGTGTGCGCATCGGCGCGCTGACGCTCGATGAAGCCTTAAAGCCCGGCGAGGTGAAGAAGCTCACCTCAGAAGAAGCACAAAAGGTCTTTGATCAGATATAACCACATAAACCGACAAAAAGCCTCATTTGGCTATTGCTGACAAAACTGACAAAAAACAGGGGCAAATGGCTTATACATCGGCGTTTTCCTTGTCATATCGCACAATTACAAGGGTGCTTTTTTTGACGTATCGGAATAATGACTAAATTATTCCATAAATCTTTAGTGAAAAAATATGTGGAACTCTCATAGGAATTGTGCTATATTATTGTTGTACACTTATCATAAGTGCGTGAAGTAGTATGTATCGGCTACTAATTTTCAGCTGCACTTCTTTAGGCGTGCAGATTTGGATAACAATGGAGGTTTTTTAATGGCTAATGTATCACTGAGACACGTTTACAAGATTTATGACGGAGACGTTACCGCTGTAACCGATTTCAACCTTGAGATCGAAGATAAGGAATTTATCATTCTGGTCGGTCCTTCCGGCTGCGGTAAGTCCACCACCCTGCGTATGGTCGCGGGCCTTGAGGATATCTCCAAGGGCGAGCTGTGGATCGGCGACAAGCTGTGCAACAACGTAGCTCCCAAGGACAGAGATATCGCGATGGTTTTCCAGAACTACGCTCTGTATCCCCATATGACCGTTTATGATAACATGGCGTTCGGCTTGAAGCTCCGCAAGATGCCTAAGGAAGAGATCAAGCAGCGCGTTGAAGAGGCTGCCCGCATCCTCGGTATCGAGCAGTATCTCGACAGAAAGCCGAAGGCTCTCTCCGGCGGTCAGAGACAGCGTGTCGCGCTGGGTCGTGCGATCGTCCGTAACCCGAAGGTATTCCTGCTCGACGAGCCGCTGTCCAACCTGGACGCGAAGCTCCGCGCCAACATGAGAACCGAGATCTCCAAGCTGTATCAGAAGCTCGCTACCACCTTCATCTACGTTACCCATGACCAGACAGAGGCTATGACGATGGGTACCCGTATCGTCGTTATGAAGGACGGCTTCATCCAGCAGGTTGATACTCCTCAGCATCTGTATGATCTGCCCTGCAACGAGTTCGTTGCCGGCTTCATCGGCTCTCCCCAGATGAACTTCCTCGACGCTGTTCTGGTCAAGGAAGGCGGCAAGTATGCCCTCAAGTTCGACGAGTACACCATCACCCTGCCCGACAGCAAGTCCAAGAACGGCGTTCTCGATCCGTATGTCGGCAAGGAAGTCCGTTTCGGTATCCGTCCCGAGCACGTTCATGACGAGCCCGAGTTCCTCGAGAAGCATCCGAACGACGTCATCAAGGCTGAGGTCGTCGTTACCGAGCTGATGGGCGCTGAGATCTATCTGTATGTCAACATCGGCGGCACCCAGGTCACCGCGCGCGTAGAGCCCACCTCCACCGCGAAGCCCGGCGACACCATCGACGTTGCCTTCGATCTCGAGAAGCTCCACATCTTCGATAAGGACACCGAGATGACCATCACCAACTAAAGGCTCACTTTTCCAAGGGAGCTGTCAGATGGAGTAAACCATCTGGCTGAGGGTTAAACCTTAACACATTCGCCCGCTGCGAAAGCAGCGGGCTTTTTATATGTGCTATCTATTCAACTCCTAACTCCTCACTCCTAACTCCTCTACATCTTGTGGTCATATGAACCCATCAACACAACTCCCCTCATTGTTCATAAAAAATTTTCAAAATTGTAACAAAGAGCTTTCATTTCTCGTGTAAAGTCTATGAAAGAGTGTTTTTATAACGCGAAACAGCGTCCGTTTTTCTGAAAAATGCGATGAAATCGCCGTTTTTTCGATCCGCTCCGCTCCTTGAAAAAATCACAAAAAAGTGGCTGTTGTGCAAGAATTATGAACTTTTTATCATAATTTTAGGATTTCATATGAAAAAAGCACAATCTATTTTGAAAAAAAGGTTGCTTTTTCTCCGGGTTTTGTGTAAAATGTATATGAGATAGGTGGCTTCTTTATGTAAATCACCAAATCGTTCGGTATTTTGACAAAATTTATTTCGGAGGAGCATTATGTCCAACAGATTATTTCAGGGAGTCATTCATCAGATGAAGGACGCTATCGACAGAACTATCGGAGTTGTGGACGAGACTTCGGTCGTCATCGCCTGCTCGGAGCTGGGCAGGATCGGCGAGGTCAATGAGAGCATCACCGCCGATACCCTGTCGGCAACAGTCCCCTTCGTTATCAACGGCCACACCTTCAAGTCCTTTGGCTCGTCTACCCGCGCGGAGTACGCCGTGTTCGTACAGGGCAGCGACGAGATCGCGCAGAAATACGCTCAGCTTCTGGCGGTTTCTCTCTCATCCATCAAGCAGTATTATGATGAAAAGTATGACCGTTCCAATTTCATCAAGAACGTCATCCTCGACAACATCCTTCCCGGCGATATCTACCTGAAGGCGCGTGAGCTGCGCTTCAACAGCGACGTCACCCGCGTCGTCATGCTGATCAAGATCACCAGCAAGACCGACGTCTCCGCCTTCGATGTCGTCCAGAACCTCTTCCCGGACAAGACGAAGGACTTTGTCATCAATATCAATGAGACCGATATCGCGCTGGTCAAGGAGATCAAGCCCGGTATCTCCGCCAAGGATCTCGAGAAGCTCGCCGGCTCCATCGTCGACACGCTCTCTACCGAGTTCTATACCCACTGCGTCGTCGGTATGGGCACCACCGTCACCGGCATCAAGGATCTCGCCCATTCCTTCAAGGAGGCGCAGGTCGCCCTTGAGGTCGGCAAGGTATTCGACACCGAGCGCACCATCGTCACCTATGATAACCTCGGCATCGCGCGTCTGGTTTATCAGCTCCCCACGACCCTGTGTGAGATGTTCTTAAAGGAAGTGTTCAAGCGCGGCTCCATCGACAGCCTCGATCAGGAGACCCTGTTCACCATCCAGAAGTTCTTCGAGAACAACCTGAACGTCTCCGAGACGTCCAGAAAGCTCTTCGTCCACCGCAATACGCTGGTCTACCGTCTTGAGAAGATCAAGAAGCTGACCGGTCTCGACCTCAGAGAGTTCGAGGACGCGATCGTCTTCAAGGTAGCGCTGATGGTCAAGAAGTACCTGACCTCCAGCCCGACGAAGTATTAATCATCATTTCATCAATAATCCCCACAAAGGCGGCTTCTGCCGTCGATGAAAGGCATTACTATGATTGAATTCAAAAACGTATCCAAGGTGTACGACAGTAACGGCGTACACGCGTTGGATAAAGTATCCATCAATATCCAGAAGGGCGAGTTCGTGTTCATCGTCGGTTCTTCGGGCGCGGGTAAATCCACCTTCCTGAAGCTGATCATGCGCGAGGAACAGCCCACCTCCGGTACGATCGTCGTCAACGGCATGCATCTTGAGAAGATGCCGCGCCGCAAGGTGCCGTATCTCCGCCGCACCATGGGCATCGTTTTCCAGGACTTCCGTCTGATCTCCAAGATGACGGTCTATGAGAACGTCGCCTTCGCGATGCGCTGTGTCGGCAAGAAGAACGACGTCATCAAAAAGCGCGTACCCTACATTCTGGAGCTTGTGGGACTCGGCGACAAGGCGAAGGATCATCCCTCCGAGCTTTCCGGCGGCGAGCAGCAGCGCGTCTCCTTAGCGCGCGCGCTGGTCAACAACCCCGCTCTGATCATCGCGGACGAGCCTACCGGTAACATCGACCCCGAAATGAGCTATGAGATCATCCAGCTCCTCTCCGAGATCAACAAGCGCGGCACGACCGTGCTGGTGGTCACCCATGAGCATGAGCTGGTGAAATCCTTCGGTAAGCGCGTCATTACGATTGACGACGGCAGAGTCGTTTCCGATTCTGATGACGAAAGATATGTTGCGATCTGATTGTCGGCAGAAAGGAATGACACTATGAGTAGTTTTGGCTATCTTATCAAAGAGGGCTTCAAGAATTTATTTCATAACCGTCTGATGACGCTTGCATCCCTCGGCGTGCTGATCTCCTGTCTGGTTCTGACAGGCTCGGCGGTCATGCTGACGGTTAACGTATCCAATATCGTCGATTCTGTCGGCGACAACAACTCCACCAAGGTCTTTCTCGACGATAACCTGACCGAGCTGGAGGCTGTTTATAAAGGAAAAGAGCTGAAGGCTCTGGATAACATCGTGGACGCGCAGTTCGTCGATAAGGACGACGCGATCCAGGCGTACCGTGAGCAGCTCGGCGAGGCGGTCTTTGCCAACATGACCGGCGACGATAACCCCCTCCCGTACTCCTTCAACGTCACGATGGACGATCTCTCCCGCTATGACGAGACCGTCAACGCCATCAAGGGCGTGTCCGGCGTCGCTTCCGTGTCCTCTCACCGTGAGGTTGCCCAGAAGCTCGCCTCCCTCTCGTCCTTCATCACGACCATGAGCCTGTGGATCATCTTAGCGCTCGCGATCATCTCGCTGTTCATCATCAGCAACACCATCCGCATGACGATGTTCGCCCACCGCTTTGAGATCTCCATCATGAAGAGCGTCGGCGCGACGAACGCCTTCGTCCGCGTTCCGTTCATCGTGGAGGGCGTCATCATCGGTCTGGTCTCTGCGGCGGCGTCCGTGGGAATCCTCTATCTGCTCTCCGACGGCGTGATCAATTCCGTCCAGAGTATCCTGAATTTCCGGTATACCCGCTTCACGGAGATCATCTGGCCGGTTGCCGGCGCGTTCTGCGCGGCAGGCGTACTGGTCGGCGCACTGGGCAGCGCGGTCTCGATCAGCCGCTCGCTCAAGCACGAGGGCAACGAGATCCTCGGCTGGTAAGGCGGTTTGAAGTAAGAAATAAGAAATAAGAAATAAGAAATAAGAAATAACAACTAGCAACTAGCGACTAGCAACTAGTGACTAGCACCAACTCAATCCCTAAAATGCAGTGCATTTCAAAGGAGTGATTACTTATGAAGAAATTATTATCCATACTGCTTGCAGGCGTGATACTGGCGGCGGGCGTGATCGCCGCGAATGCCGCCACGATCGAGGAACTGGAAGCGCGTCAGGCTGAGCTGGAAGCTGAGCAGGAGCAATACCGCACCCAGCTTCAGGACAGCAACGCCGCTGTTGAGAAGCAGCAGGGCGAGGTCGACGCGATCGTCGGTCAGGTCGAGTCCGTGACCGAGGAGATCCAGGTATGCTACCAGAAGATCACTCTCCTCGACAGCGATATCGAGGAGAAGCAGACTGCGATCGACGCCGCGAACGAAGAGATCGAGGCGAACATGGAGGTTCTCCGCCAGCGCATCAAGACCATCTATATCTCCGGCGACGTCAGCTCTCTGGAGATCGTGCTGGGCGCGAAGGACTTCTCCGACTTCCTCGACAAGATCCAGCTTGTGCAGTATGTTTCCAACCATGACGCAGAGCTGATCAGCGGCATCCAGGCACAGCTCGACGCGATCTCCGCTGAGAAGGCGGCTCTGGAAGAGGACAAGGCGGCTCTCGTAGAGGAGCAGACCACCCTCGAGTCCAAGAAGACTGAGCTGAACACCCTCCTGGAGGACAACAAAGAGGTTCTCGCGAACCTCCAGAGCGACGCCGCGACCGCGGAAATGAATCTGAACCTGAGCGAGGAAGCGTTGAGCGGTCTGAGCGAAGAGATCCAGGAGTATTACCGTCAGCAGCGCGAGGCGCTCATCGCACAGCAGCAGGCACAGCAGCAACAGCAGCAACAGCAGCAGTCCTCCGGCGGCGATGATGATTACGAGGATGACAACGGCGGCAGCTCCGGCGGCGGCTCCTCCTACAGCGGCGGCGCCGCGAGCTTCATCGACGCAGGTAGCGGCTGGGTATGGCCGACTCCGGGATGCACCTACCTGACCTCAGAGTTCGGCGAAGGCAGATCCTATGAGACCCATAACGCAGTCGATATCGGCGCCGGTCTCGGCACGCCGATCTATGCGGCGAATTCCGGTACAGTCGTATCCTCCAACAGCTCCTGCCCGCATACCAACTACGGCGGCAACTGGTGCAGCTGCGGCGGCGGCTACGGCAACTACATCTGGATCCTGCACGATAACGGCTATGAGACCATCTACGGCCATATGATCAGCACAGCGGCTTCCACCGGCGACTACGTCCAGGCAGGTCAGCTGATCGGCTACGTCGGTTCCAGCGGCTGGTCCACCGGACCTCACCTCCACTTCGAGCTGCGTATCAACGGCATCAAGAGCAACCCGATGAATCTGTATTAAGCTTATTCTCAGCAGTCATTCCGAGGCTTTGAACTCGCGTGTTCAAAGCCGTGGGAATCCCACAAAGAGGGACGCGCACTTTGCTCCCCGGAAAGACGTCGATCATGAATACATAATCACAAGTCCCTCCGCATAGGATAATGCGGAGGGATTTTTATGTTGACTGCGCTGCATATCGAAGAGCACGAGGGCGGCTTTCTGCACTTTTTCAGACACAATCGCCTGCGGGTGGAGCACTTTTTCTGCGATACCGCCGCCGTGAAGAGCATCACCTACGAGCATTGGCGCGGGAAGCTCGGCTGGGGCGCGATCGACCGCTTCGTCAAGGGCCAGCGCGGACAGCTTTTGTGCGCGAAGGATACTCCGCTCCCGCCCGATTCCGCCTACAGGCGCTTCGAATCCTATGAGCTGAGCCGCCGCATGAGCGAGAACGCCGCGCTCTATCTCCTGCGCGAGGTAGGGAGGGACGTCAGCGTCGCCCTGATCGATGAGGACGGCTCCCATGCCGGACTCTGCGAGGAGCTGGTCGACCGCGCCCGCCTTCCCGTTGTCTACACAAAGGCTGCGGAATTCTACATACAGCAGGCTGAGAAGCTCCTGCGCGAGAAGGGCGCCGCCGTGAAGATCAGCAGGAACCCTTCCTGCCTGCGGAACGCCGACCTGATCGTCGCGCCCGAGCGGATCGCCGAGCCGCTGGATTGCCGACCTTCCGCCGTGATCCTCTCCGGGGAGAAGCCGACCGCCGCCCAAAACGCACCCGTGGTGTATGATTACTATATCGAGCTTCCGCACAAGCTCCGGGAGCTAAAGCCCGACTATCTCGACGACGATTACTTCGCCTCCGCCCTGTATACGCTCGCGAACACGCACGAGCTAGGCTCCGAGCTGTTTCACCGATGCGGCGACGGCAGCGTCCTCCATACGCGCAAGAGCCTTGCCCAGCTGCTGGAAAAGACCGTCGATACCCGCAAAAAACCGACCGCATAATTCTTGACATCCTGAGCCGCTTGTCCTATAATATAATCTGTGTGCAAATATCTATTTTTACAATGATTGGAAAGGAAGATACATATGGCAAAACAGGTTATGCTGACCGCAGATGGTCTCAGACAGCTCGAGGAGGAGCTCGACCTTTTAAAAGGCGAAAAGCGTAAAGAAATAGCGGAGAAGATCAAGGTTGCGCGTTCCTACGGCGACCTTTCCGAAAACAGCGAGTATGACGACGCCAAAAACGAGCAGGCGATGCTTGAGGCGCGTATCGTTACCATCGAGGCAACCCTCAAAAACGCCGTCATCATCGACGAAGAGGGTATCTCCAACGAGCATATCCACGTCGGCTCCAGCGTCAAGCTCGAGAACATCACCCTCGGCCGCGAGGTCATCTATAAGATCGTCGGCTCCAACGAGGCGAACCCCTCCGAGGGCAAGATCTCTGATGAATCCCCTGTCGGTCTTGCGCTTCTCGGCCATGCCGCGGGCGACGTCGTCGAGGTCGAAGCCCCGATGGGCGTGATCGGCTTCAAGGTACTGGAGATCTTCAAATAATTACATGTCAGCAGTCATTCCGAGGGAGCTTGGACGCGCGTGTCCAAGCGACCGTGGCAATCCCGCAAAGAGGGGCAGAGCTTATCTTCAAGCTCTTGCTGATGTGCATGATACCGAACACCAAAAACCGAGGTAGGATATATGGAACAAAATTTAAATGAAATCTTAAGACTGAGAAGGGACAAGCTCGCGAACCTGCAGGCTGCGGGCAAGGATCCCTTTGTGATCACCAAATTCGATCAGACCCACCACAGCATGGAGATCAAGGCGAACTACGACGCGCTGGAGGGCAAGACCGTCTCCGTCGCGGGCAGAATGATGTTCAAGCGCGTGATGGGCAAGGCGTCCTTCTGCAACATCCAGGACCTGCAGGGCAATATCCAGGCGTATGTCGCGCGCGATTCCGTCGGCGAGGAAAGCTACGCCGACTTCAAGAAGTACGACGTCGGCGATATCATCGGCGTCACCGGCGAGGTGTTCAAGACCAAGACCGGCGAGATCTCCGTCCACGCGTCGAGCGTCACCCTGCTCTCCAAGTCCCTGCAGATTCTCCCCGAGAAGTACCACGGCTTGACCGACACCGACACCCGCTATCGCCAGCGCTACACCGACCTGATCATGAACGCCGAGGTCAAGGAGACCTTCGTCAAGCGCTCCAAGATTATCGCCTCCATCCGCCGTTTTCTGGACGAGCAGGGCTTCATGGAGGTCGAGACCCCGATGCTGGTCGCGAACGCGGGCGGCGCGGCGGCGCGACCCTTTGAGACCCATTTCAACGCCCTCGACGAGGACTTGAAGCTCCGCATCTCTCTGGAGCTGTACTTAAAGCGCCTGATCGTCGGCGGCCTTGAGCGCGTCTATGAGATCGGTCGTGTTTTCCGCAACGAGGGTCTCGATACCCGCCACAACCCCGAGTTCACCCTGATGGAGCTCTATCAGGCGTACACCGATTACCACGGCATGATGGATCTGACCGAGGCGATGTACCGCCGCGTCGCGCAGGAGGTCAACGGCTCCATGATCGTCACCTACGGCGAGAACGAGATCGACTTCTCCAAGCCCTTTGAGCGCATCACCATGGTCGACGCGGTGAAGAAGTACGCCGGCGTTGATTGGACAGAGGTCAAGACCACCGAGCAGGCGCGCGAGATCGCGGACAAGCTCCACGTCGAGTATGAGGACAGACACCGGAAGGGCGATATCCTCAGCCTGATCTTTGAGGAGTACGCCGAGAAGCACCTGATCCAGCCGACCTTCGTCATGGATCACCCCATCGAGATCTCCCCGCTGACCAAGAAGAAGCCCGAGGATCCCGAGTACGTCGAGCGCTTCGAGATGTTCATCAACGGCTGGGAGATGGCGAACGCCTATTCCGAGCTCAACGATCCGATCGACCAGCGCGAGCGCTTCAAGGCGCAGGAGGCGATGCTCGCCGCCGGCGATGAAGAGGCGAACACCACCGACGAGGACTTCCTCAACGCCCTCGAGATCGGCATGCCCCCCACAGGCGGCATCGGCTACGGCATCGACCGCCTCGTCATGATCATGACCAACTCCCCCGCCATCCGCGACGTCCTCCTCTTCCCGACAATGAAGTCCCTGGATAAATAATTGTAATTGAAAATCCCCGAAAACCGCTTACCTATGCGGCTTTCGGGGATTCTTATTTTTTAGGCTCTCTGTCAATAGTTGGGGTAAACCCGAATATAAAACAGAATAAGAGAACAGAACAAGCGATGGCTAAGAAGCTGTCGCTTGTTTAGCG
>CACYFH010000031.1 GCA_902773635.1 uncultured Ruminococcus sp.
GCGCATCAGAGAGGCGGTGCGCTCCATGCCGTCGTCCAGCGCGGGATTCAGCTCCCGCAGGACGGGTATGACCTGATGGCGCAGTCGGTTGCGGGTGTACGCGCAGAAGGACGCCCGACCCGAGGACGGAGATTTCTCCTTACCCTTCACCGAGTACATCAAAACGCACGGGACAAGGATCGCCGTGCGGGACGGACGGCTGGATCTCACCGTCAGCGGAATCCCATATACGTCTGAGGAAGGCGCAAAAATTAACAATTTGTTTTTAAAACACTGTATTCCGTGTGATATAATAACTGAGAATACGGTTTTTCGATATCGCAGAGCGGGAGATACGTTTACCGACGCCCGCCGCGGCGTGACCAAAAGTCTGAAAAAGCTCATGAATGAGCTGAAGATCCCGCGCGAGATCCGCGACACGATCCCTGTGATCGCAGAAGGATCAACGATCCTCTGGCTCCAGGGCTGCGGAACGAGCGCGCAGGCAAGGGTCGATTTGACCCGTGACGGGGAACTAATTTTTATCGGGGGATAAAACATGCATCAGGACTTAGAGAAAATCTTGATCACCGAGGAGGAGATCAAGGCAGCCGCTAAAAGGATGGCGGAGGAGATCGAACGCGACTGCAGTGACGAGGACGAGATCGTGCTCGTCGGGCTACTCAAGGGCAGCGTCCAGTTTATGGCGGAGCTTCTCAAAAACATTCAGAAGAAATGCACGATCGACTTTATGTGCGTTTCCAGCTACGGCAAGGGCACCAAAACCACCGGTCGCGTGAATATCATCAAGGATTTATCAGAACCTATAGATGACAAGTGCGTCATCATCGTGGAGGATATCATCGACAGCGGCAGAACGCTGAGCTTCATGAAGAAGTATTTCTCCGCAAAGAACGCGAAGAGCGTGCGCATCTGCACCCTTCTCAACAAGCCCTCCCGCCGCGAGGTGGAGATCGACGTCGATTATGTCGGCTTCAACGTACCCGATGAATTTGTGGTAGGCTACGGTCTTGACTATCAGGAATACTACCGCAACCTGCCCTACATAGGGGTCTTGAAGCGTGAGATATATGAATGATAACAGCCTGTTAAGGCTTAACCCTATTCCAGCAAGGAGTGAATCGCTTGAACAATAACAAAAGCCCCAATTCGGGTAAGATCAGAAGCCTGCTGCTCTATCTGGGAATCCCGATCGTGATCATCCTGATCATGTCTCTGATCCTCAGCAGAGGACCGAAGGACACCACCACCTATTCCGAGGTCGTCGGCTATTTTGAGAACCAGCAGGTCACCGAGTTCAAGGTGGAGAGCAGCGGCTCGTCCACAAAATTACAGATGAAGCTGAAGGATGACAAGATCGTCAACCATAAGGTGATGGATTGGTATACCTTCTGGGACGATATCAAGGATGACGTAGAGGCGTACAACAAGGCGAATCCCAAGAATCCCATGAAGTACGACCTCACCCCGGTCAGCGACAATTCCTTCCTGCTGGAGCTGATCCCGACCGCGCTGCTGGTGATCGCGCTGATCGCCTTCTGGTTCTTCGTCATGCGCCGTATGGGCGGCGGCATGGGCGGTCGAGAGATGAATTTCGGCAAGGCGAAGTTCAAGAATCAGGCTGACGAGAAGAAAAAGACCACCTTCAACGACGTCGCGGGCGCTGACGAGGAGAAGGAGGAGCTTGAGGAGATCGTCGAGTTCCTCAAGAACCCCGAAAAATACAACAAGCTCGGCGCAAGGATCCCGAAGGGCGTTCTGCTCGTCGGACCTCCCGGAACCGGTAAGACCCTGCTCGCGAAGGCTGTCGCCGGAGAAGCCGGCGTGCCGTTCTTCTCGATCTCCGGTTCGGATTTCGTGGAGATGTTCGTCGGCGTCGGCGCGTCCCGTGTGCGCGACCTCTTTGAGACCGCCAAGAAAAACGCTCCCTGTATCGTGTTCATCGACGAGATCGACGCTGTCGGCCGCCAGAGAGGCGCCGGACTGGGCGGCGGTCACGACGAGCGCGAGCAGACCCTGAACCAAATGCTCGTTGAGATGGACGGCTTCGGCTCGAACGAGGGCGTCATCATGATCGCGGCGACCAACCGTCCCGATATCCTCGACCCGGCGCTCCTGCGTCCCGGTCGTTTCGACCGCCAGGTCATGGTCGGCTATCCCGATATCAACGGCCGTGAAGCGATCTTGAAGGTTCACGCGAGAGAGAAGCCCCTCTCTCCGGACGTCAAGCTGCGCGACGTCGCGAAGCAGACCGCCGGCTTTACCGGCGCAGACCTCGCGAACCTGCTGAATGAAGCGGCGCTGCTCTCCGCCCGCAAGGATAAGAAGGCGATCACCCAGACGGAGATCGAGGAGGCGGCGATCAAGGTCGTCGTCGGCTCTGAGAAGAAGAGCCGCGTGATGAACGACCGCGAGAAGAAGCTCACCGCCTACCATGAAGCGGGTCACGCGATCTGCTTCTACGCCTGCGAAACCCAGGATCCCGTCCACCAGATCTCCATCATCCCGCGCGGTATGGCGGGCGGCTACACCATGCCTCTGCCCACCGAGGACAGAAGCTACCGCTCCAAGCGTGAGATGGAGGAGGAGATCGTCGTCGATCTCGGCGGCCGTGTGGCAGAAGCCCTGATCATGGGCGATATCTCCACCGGCGCATCCAATGATATCGAAAAGGCGACCAAGACCGCGACCAATATGGTCGTCAAGTACGGTATGTCCGACGAGCTCGGTCCGATCAACTATACCTCCGGCGACGGCGAGATCTTCATCGGCCGCGATATGGGTCACACCAAGAACTATTCCGAGGAGACCGCCCGCAAGATCGACGAGGAGGTTCACCGCATTATTTCCGACGCCTACAGAAAGACCGAGGATATCCTCAACTCTCACATGAGCAAGCTGCATGAGACCGCGGCTTACCTGATGAAGCACGAGAAGATGTCCGGCGAGGTATTCGCCGAGGTCATGGCGGGCACCTATGTGGAGCCTGTCGAGGAGATCGTCGAAGAGATCGTTGAAGAACCCGTCGAGACGCCTGTTGAGGTACAGGATACTGCGGAAGATAATTCTACAGAAGAATAAAATTTCGGGCGGAGCAGACGAGCGCGTCAGGCTCCGCCTGATTTGAGTTGTCGAAAAGAACAGTAGGGCGGGGGTACCCCCGTTGGGGGAATGTCCGAAGGACAAGGGGAGGAGCCGTCTCCGGCGAGGAATGCTCCCGCCGCAACGTTTCCGGTAGAACTGATTTGTATGCGGAGCAGATGAACTTGAATGCTTCTCATACAGTATTGAAAAGCATCATCACTCGGCGGGAGCAAGCCCCCGCCCTACATGGAGTAAACTGTACCATGCAAGATAAAATCGTCATAAAAGGTGCGAAAAAGCACAATCTGAAAAACGTCGATCTGGAGATCCCGCGCGACAAGCTGGTCGTGCTGACGGGTCTCTCCGGCTCGGGAAAAAGCTCCCTCGCCTTCGATACCATCTACGCGGAGGGTCAGCGCCGCTATGTCGAGAGCCTCTCGTCCTACGCGCGCATGTTCCTCGGTCAGATGAAGAAGCCCGAGGTCGATTCCATCGACGGACTTTCTCCCGCCATCTCCATCGACCAGAAAACGACCTCCAAGAACCCGCGCTCGACTGTCGGCACCGTGACGGAGATCTACGACTACTTCCGCCTTCTGTACGCGCGCATCGGCGTGCCGCACTGTCCCGTCTGCGGACGCGAGATCAGCCAGCAGACTGTCGACCAGATCGCCGACAGCGTCCTCTCGATGGAAGAGGGCACGAAGATCCAGGTCCTCGCGCCCCTGATCCGCGGCAAGAAGGGCGAGCACAAGGGCGTTTTCGATTCCGCCCGCAAGTCCGGCTTCGCCCGCGTCCGCGCCGACGGCATCATGTATGATCTGAGCGAGGATATTGTTCTCGAAAAGAATAAAAAGCACAGCATTGAGATCGTCGTCGACCGTCTCGTCATCAAAGAGAGCATCCGCTCCCGCCTGTCCGACAGCTTAGAGACCGCCTCCAAGCTCGCCGACGGACTTGTGCTGATCAGCGTGATGGGCGGCGAGGATATCCTCTTCTCCCAGAACTATGCCTGTCCGGAGCACGGCAGCAGCATCAACGAGCTGACCCCGCGCATGTTCTCCTTCAACAATCCCTTCGGCGCATGTCCCAAGTGTACCGGCCTCGGCGTGTTCCTGCGCGTCGATCCCGCGCTGATCATCCCCGATCCCGAGAAAACGATCTCTCAGGGCGGCATCAAGGGCAGCGGCTGGGCGATGGAGGGCAACACGATCGCCCAGATGTATATGAACGGCCTTTCGGAGAGATACGGCTTCGACTACTTCACCCCGATCAAGGATCTGCCGAAGGAGGCTGTAAACGCCATTCTCTACGGCACGAAGGGGGAGAAGCTCCACCTCATCCGCCGCACGCCGTTCAACAAAACGGAGATGCAGCGCGAGTTCGAGGGCATCATCCCGAATTTGGAGCGCCGTTTCAGAGACACCAACTCCCAGTGGATCAAGGAGGAGATCCAGAGTTACATGACGGAGATCCCCTGTGATGAGTGCCACGGCAGGCGTCTTTCGCCGACTTCTCTCGCCGTCACCGTCGGCGGCATGAACATCGCCGAGCTGTGCGACCTCTCCGTCGTCAATATTCTGGACTTCATCGAAAAGCTCGAGATCACCGACCGTGATCGCATGATCGCCGGCGAGATCCTCAACGAGATACGCTCGCGCCTGAACTTCCTGCGATCCGTGGGACTGGGCTACCTGACCCTCTCCCGCGCGTCCGCGACCCTCTCGGGCGGCGAGAGCCAGCGTATCCGTCTGGCGACCCAGATCGGCTCGGCGCTGATGGGCGTGCTCTACATCCTGGACGAGCCGTCTATCGGTTTGCACCAGCGCGACAATGATAAGTTATTAGGCACGCTGAAAAAGCTCCGCGACATCGGCAACACGGTCATCGTCGTCGAGCATGACGAGGACACCATGCGCGCCGCGGATCATATTGTGGATATCGGCCCCGGCGCGGGTGTTCACGGCGGCGAGGTCGTCGCGACCGGTTCGGTGAAGGATATCGAAGCCTGCGAGCGCTCCATCACCGGTCAGTACCTCAGCGGCAAGCGCCGCATCCCGCTCCCCGAAAAGCGCAGAGAGGGCAACGGCAAGTTCCTGACCGTCAAGGGCGCGGCGCAGAACAATCTGAAAAACATCAACGTTAAAATTCCTTTAGGGAAATTTGTCTGCGTTACCGGCGTGTCCGGCTCAGGCAAAAGCTCCCTGATTAACGAGATTCTGTATAAGCATTTAGCGCGTGAGCTGAACCGCGCGAAGTGCACGCCGGGCAAGTTCAAGAGTATCGAGGGGCTGGACGCGCTCGATAAGGTCATCAACATCGACCAGAGCCCCATCGGCAAGACCCCGCGCTCAAACCCCGCGACCTACACCGGCGTGTTCACCGATATCCGCAACCTTTATGCCTCCACCACGGACAGCAAGATGCGCGGCTACACCTCGTCCCGCTATTCCTTCAACGTCAAGGGCGGCCGCTGTGAAGCCTGTCAGGGCGACGGCATCATCAAGATCGAGATGCACTTCCTGCCGGATATCTACGTCCCCTGCGAGGTCTGCAAGGGCAGACGCTATAACCGCGAGACCTTAGAGGTTAAGTATAAGGGCAAGTCGATCCACGACGTGTTGGAGATGACCGTCGAGGAAGGACTCGAATTCTTTAAGAATATCCCGAAGATCCAGCGCCGCCTGCAGACGATCTACGACGTGGGCTTGGGCTATATCAAGATCGGTCAGCCCGCGACCACCCTCTCGGGCGGCGAAGCCCAGCGCGTGAAGCTCAGCACGGAGCTTTCTAAGCGTCCGACCGGCAAGACCGTTTATATCCTCGACGAGCCGACCACCGGTCTGCATATCGCGGACGTCCACCGTCTCGTGGAGGTGCTCCATAAGCTGGTCGACAGCGGCAACACCGTCATCGTCATCGAGCACAACCTCGAGCTGATCAAGACCGCCGATCACATCATCGACCTCGGACCCGAGGGCGGCGACATGGGCGGCACGATCGTCGCCGAGGGCACCCCGGAGGAGATCGCCGCGTGCGAAAGCTCCTTCACCGGACAGTATTTGAAGCCCTTACTGGAAAGAGAATAGTGTACAAGGGAGCCTTCAACGGCTCCCTTTTTTGCTACGATTTTTAACATTTTCAGTTAAACCTAATTGGTTGAAAACGGCTTGTTCCTTTGCTATAATCATGTGTGAAAGGAATGAAAAATATGATTTCTTCAAACATTCGCATACTCAGAAAACGAGAGAATCTTTCTCAGGAGGAATTCGCAGAGCGCTTTGGTGTCTCACGCCAGAGCGTTGCAAAATGGGAGAGCGGCGAGAGCCAGCCCGACCTGCAAAAATGCCGCGAGATCGCGGAGTATTACGGCTTTCTGCTCGATATTCTTGTGAATATTCCCCTTGATGGGAGCGATTCGCCGGAGGAAACGACCGAGGGCAAGTACATCTTCGGTATGGTGAAAGTGGGCGAGAGGGGTCAGATCGTGATCCCGAAGTACGCCCGCGAGGTGTTCAACGTCAACCCCGGCGACCGTCTCATGGTCATGGGCGATACCAATAAGGGCGGCATCGCGCTCGCGAAGGTCTCCTTCGGTAATTTCTTCGGAAAACAGGTGAAATGATGGAAGCGATCCGGACATACGATCTGCATAAGCGGTATAGGGACAAGACTGCCGTCCGTTCTCTGAATCTGACGGTGCATCAGGGCGAGCTGTACGGACTGCTCGGTGTGAATGGCGCGGGCAAATCCACGACCATCAAGATGCTCTCCTGTCTCACGCGTCCGACCTCAGGCGATGCTGAGGTGATGGGTCACAGCGTCGTCTCGGAATCCGAGAAGGTCAAGTCGATCATGAACGTCTCCCCGCAGGAGACCGCCGTCGCCGCAAAGCTGAGCGTGCGGGAGAATCTGGAGTTCATCGCCCGCATCTACGGCGCGGATAAGAAAACGGCAAGGGAAAAAGCCGACAGTATCATCCGTGAATTTTCTTTTGAAGAAATTCAAAAGAGCCGCGCCGCGACCCTCTCCGGCGGCTGGCAGCGCAGGCTGAGCATCGCGATGGCGCTGATCACCGAGCCGCAGGTGCTCTTTCTCGATGAGCCGACCCTCGGGCTGGACGTCCTTGCGCGGCGGGAGCTGTGGAAGGTGATCGAGGGCTTGAAGGGTAAAATGACCATCATCCTGACCACTCATTATCTGGAGGAAGCCGAGAGCCTGTGTGATCGCATCGGCATTATGGCGCACGGCGAGCTTTGCGCCGAGGGTACTGCCGCAGAGCTGAAAGAGAAGGCAGGCACGGATGATTTTGAAGAAGCGTTTATCCGTATTGCGGGGGAGGGTGTAAAATGAGAGCCTTGACCTTTGCTTCACGCAATACCAAGGAGATCCTGCGCGATATCCTCACCCTGATTTTCGGCGTTGCGTTCCCGATCGTTCTGCTGATTTTGCTCTCTATGATCAATAAGAGCATCCCTGTCGGTTACGGACCCGATTTGTTTCATATCGAGAAGCTCGCCCCCGGTATCACCGTGTTCGGGCTGAGCTTTCTCTCCCTGTTCTCGTCCATGCTGATCGCGAAGGACAGGACGACCAGCTTTGTCCTGCGGTTGTTCACCTCGCCCTTGAAGCCGGCGGATTTCATCCTCGGCTACACGCTCCCAATGCTGCCGATGGTGCTGTTGCAGTCTGTTGTCTGCTATCTTGCGGCGATGATCTTCGGGCTGCGGTTCAGCGCAAATATCCTGCTCGCTGTTGTCGTGAATATCCCGATCGCGGTCGTCTTTATCGCTCTGGGTTTATTGTTCGGCACGATCCTGAATGAAAAGGCTGTCGGCGGCGTGTGCGGCGCGTTGCTGACGAACCTCTCCGCGTGGTTCTCCAATATTTGGTTCGATACCGCGATGGTAGGCGGCGTATTCAAGAAGCTCGCCGATCTTCTGCCGTTTTCCCATGCGGTAAACGCTGCGAGAGCCGCCGTCGCGGGCGACTTCTCTGCGATTCTCCCCGACCTGTGGTGGGTGATCGGCTACGCAGTCGTACTGCTGTGCACTGCCGTCGCCGTGTTCGCGGTCAAGCTGAAAAAGAATTAGTCTACAGCGAACCTCCCCGAAGGCGGGGAGGTTTTCTTCTGCAAAAATTCGCCAAATTTCTTTTACAGTTTTATACAAACCCCGATTTATGATAAAATGACCGTGTATTTTTTAAAATGGGGGAATGGTATATGAAAATCGGTTTTGACAACCAAAAGTATCTGGATATGCAGAGCCAGCATATCCGTGACCGCATCGCACAGTTCGGCGACAAGCTCTATCTGGAGTTCGGCGGCAAGCTCTTTGACGACTACCACGCTTCCCGCGTCCTCCCGGGCTTCAAGCCGGACAGTAAGCTGCAGATGCTCATGCAGCTCAAGGACGAGGCGGAGATCGTCATCGTCATCAACGCGGATGATATCGAGAAGAACAAGGTGCGCGGCGATCTCGGCATCACCTACGATCTGGACGTTCTGCGCCTGATCGACGTGTTCCGCTCCCGCGGTCTGTACGTCGGTTCGGTGGTGCTGACCCGCTTTGCCGACCAGCCTGCCGCCGTGAAATTTGAGGAAAAGCTGACCGAGAACGGCATCAAGGCGTATCATCACTTCTCCATCCCGAACTACCCCTCGGACGTCGACCTGATCGTCAGCGAGAACGGCTACGGCAGAAACGATTATGTGGAGACCAGCCGCCGACTGGTGGTCATCACCGCGCCCGGCCCCGGCTCGGGCAAGATGGCTGTCTGTCTCTCTCAGCTTTATCATGAGAACCAGCGCGGCGTGAAGGCAGGCTACGCGAAGTTCGAGACCTTTCCGATCTGGAACCTGCCCCTGAAGCACCCGGTCAACGTCGCCTACGAGGCCGCGACCGCCGACCTCAACGACGTGAACATGATCGACCCCTTCCATTTGGAAGCCTACGGCGTGACGACCGTCAACTATAACCGCGATATCGAGATCTTCCCGGTGCTCAACACCATGTTCGAGAGCATCCTCGGTTCTTCTCCCTACAAGTCCCCGACCGATATGGGCGTGAATATGGCGGGCAACTGCATCGTTGACGACGAGGCTGTATGCGCCGCCGCCAATCAGGAGATCATCCGCCGCTATTACACCGCTCTGTGCAACCAGACCAAGGGCAACGGCTCCGCGGACGAAGCCTACAAGATCGGTCTTTTGATGAAGCAGAACAAGCTCACCGCCGCCGACCGTCCAGTCATCGGCGCGACCCTCGCGCGCGAGGAGGAGACCGGCAACCCTGCCGCGGCGATCGAGCTCTCCGACGGCACCATCATCACCGGCAAGACCTCTGACCTGCTCGGCGCGTGCTCCGCGATGCTGCTCAACGCGATGAAGATCCTCGGCAGGATCCCGAAGGAGGTCGACCTGATCGACGCCGCCGTCATCGAGCCGATCCAGAAGCTCAAGGTGGACAGCTTCGGCTCCGTCAACCCGCGTCTGCATACGGATGAGATCCTGATCGCGCTCTCCATCTCCGCCGTCACCAACCCGACCGCGCGGCTCGCGATGGCACAGCTCCCGAAGCTCCGCGACTGCGAGGCGCACGCGAGCGTCATCCTCTCCGAGACCGACACCCGCACCCTCAAGAAGCTCGGCATCCTCCTCACCACCGAGCCGAAATATGAGACGAAGAAGCTCTATAGAGGATAAACGCAGTGAGGAGTTAGGAGTGAGGAGTTATCCGCCGGAGGATGACTGCGAGTGTCACTCGGTAATAAACAACCAAAATATAGTAAATATTTCACAATTACACCTTGATTTCATGCGCTGTTTGTAGTAAAATAACAATGATGTAACAATTACATTATAAATAATTCTTAGGAGGAATTTTTATGTCAGTTAAAGTTGCAATTAACGGCTTCGGCCGTATCGGTCGTCTGGCTTTCCGTCAGATGTTCGGTGCTGAGGGTTATGAGGTAGTTGCGATCAACGACCTGACCGACCCCAAAATGCTCGCTAACCTGCTCAAGTACGACACCGCTCAGAAGGGCTATTGTGGCGTAATCGGCGAGGGTCTGCACACTGTAGAGGCGGGCGAGGGCTCCATTATCGTTGACGGTAAGGAGATCAAGATCTATGCTGAGAAGAACGCTGCCGACCTGCCCTGGGGCGAGCTCGGTATCGACGTTGTTCTCGAGTGCACCGGCTTCTACTGCTCCAAGGAGAAGTCCATGGCTCACATCAACGCAGGCGCTAAGAAGGTCGTTATCTCTGCTCCCGCAGGCAAGGACCTCAAGACCATCGTATTCAGCGTTAACGAGGGCACTCTGACCGCTGATGATCAGATCATCTCTGCTGCTTCCTGCACCACCAACTGCCTGGCTCCGATGGCTGATACCCTGAACAAGTACGCTCCCATCCAGACCGGTATCATGTGCACTGTTCACGCTTACACCGGCGACCAGATGATCCTCGACGGTCCCCACAGAAAGGGCGACCTCCGTCGTGCTCGCGCGGGCGCTTGCAACATCGTTCCCAACTCCACCGGCGCTGCCAAGGCTATCGGCCTGGTCATCCCCGAGCTGAACGGCAAGCTCATCGGCGCTGCTCAGCGTGTTCCGGTCTGCACCGGTTCCACCACCATCCTGACCGCTGTTGTCAAGGGTGAGGACGTCACCGTAGACGGCATCAACGCCGCTATGAAGGCTGCCGCTTCCGAGAGCTTCGGCTACAACGAGGATCCGATCGTTTCTTCCGACGTTATCGGTATGCGTTACGGCTCCCTGTTCGACGCGACCCAGACCATGGTCTCCCCGATCGGCGACGGTCTCTATGAGGTTCAGGTTGTTTCCTGGTATGACAACGAGAACTCCTACACCTCTCAGATGGTTCGCACCATTAAGTATTTCGCTGAGCTGTAATTGATCCGCTCGGTAGGCTGAGAGGGGACAGGCTGTCAGAGAATCCGGCTGACGGAGTGACCCTTCAAAGCAAATAAATCGCCAAATCGCGGCTGTGCCCTCGGGTGCAGCCGCTTTGTGCGTCTTATGGTGGAAAACGCGTAGTACTTTTGCCCAGAGACAAGGAATTTTGTTGACAAATTTTTCCCGTTCGTGTATAATTATAGTATTGTTTTTCGGCTCGATTTATCGCGCTAAAACACTAAATCAAAAAGGAGAGACTAACGAATGAAAAAAGTATTAGCATTACTGATGGCAGTTCTGATGATCGCCTCCGTTGCGGTTCTGTCCGGCTGCGGCTCCAATTCCAACGCTTCCGCTGACAAGAAGACGGACGCTACCGCCGCCGCCAACGAGACTGCCGACAAGACCTATGTCATTTATTCCGATAACGCTTTCGCGCCCTTCGAGTATCTCGACACCGAGAAGAACGAGTACGTCGGCGTGGATATGGATATCATGGCGGCGATTGCGGAGGATCAGGGCATCAAGTATGAGATGCACAACGAAGGCTTCGACGCTTCCATGGGCGCTGTCCAGAGCGGTCAGGCTGACGCGATGATCGCCGGCATGACCATCACCGACGAGCGCAAGGAGACCTTCGACTTCTCCGAGCCTTACTTTGAGGACGGCCAGGTCATCGTTGCGAAGCCCGGCACCAAGCTCGAGGACCTCAAGGGCAAGACTGTTGCCGCCAAGACCTCTACCATCGGCGGCGAGTACGCTGAGTCCATCAAGGATCAGTACGGCTTCACCATCAACTACTATGAGGGTTCCGAGAACATGTACCAGGCAGTTCTGACCGGCGCTGACGTCGCCTGTGTCGAGGACTTCTCCGTCATCGGCTACGCCATCAAGACCGGCGAGGTTGCGCTGGAGATCCTCTCCGAGGAGCCTGCGAACGTCAAGGGCTACGGCTTCGCGACCCAGAAGGGCAAGAACGTCGAGCTGATCGAGAAGTTCAACGCGGGTCTCAAGAACATCAAGGACAGCGGCAAGTACAAGGAGATCCTCGCAAAGTACGGTTATTAATCTTTTATAGAATAATAACACCTGTGCTTTAAAAATGTAAATCAATATTCGGCACGGTAATTCGCTTATCGTGCTGAATTTATGTAAGGCAGTGTAGTATATGGATTTTGAAAAAGTATTCAGAGAAGCGACCCCGCTGATGCTGGAGGGTCTCAAGTACACCGTGCTTGTGGCGCTGATCTCCATCGCAATCGGTATCGTGCTGGGTCTGTTGGTTTGCCTGATGAAGATGGCGAAGAACCCCGTCGCCAAGGCGATCGCGAACGTCTATATTTGGATCATTCGCGGCACGCCGATGCTGGTGCAGGCGTATATCGTGTTCTTCGGCATCCCGCAGCTGATCCAGCTGATGAACCCGGAGTTCCGTCTCGATTCCTTCACCGCGGGCGTCATCACGCTCTCGCTCAACGCGGGTGCGTATCTGGCTGAGGTTTTCCGCGGCGGTATCATGGCTGTCCCCAAGGGACAGATGGAAGCGGCGCGCTCGCTGGGTCTGTCTCAGGGCAAGGCGATGATGAAGGTCGTGCTCCCGCAGGCGTTCAAGATCTCCATCCCCGCGATGGTGAACCAGTTCATCATCACCGTCAAGGACACCTCCATCCTCTCCTGTATCGGTCTCGCGGAGCTGGTCAACAAGACCAAGACCTACGTCGGAAAGACCTACCAGTTCTTCAGCTCCTATCTGTATGTTGCGCTGTTCTATCTGGTCATCATTTCCATCCTGATGATCATTTCCAACTACATCGAGAAGAAACTAAAGTATGAAGGAAGGAAGAGACACCGTGACGAACATTAATAAAAACAACAAAAAGGTCGTCGTAACCAACCTTCATAAGTATTTTGACAAGAACGAGGTTCTCACCGGCATCGACGCGGCCATCTACGAGGGCGAGGTCGTCTGTGTGATCGGACCCTCCGGCTCGGGCAAGTCCACCTTCCTGCGCTGCCTGAACAAGCTCGAGGATGTGACTTCCGGCAAGATCGAGATCGACGGCTACGACATCACGGATAAGAAGGTCAAGATCAATAAGGTGCGCGAGAACATCGGCATGGTGTTCCAGCAGTTCAACCTTTTCCAGAACATGACCGTCATCAAGAACATCATGATGGCGCCTGTCACCCTCAAGAAAATGACCAAGGATGAGGCGGAGAAGAAGGCGAGAGAGCTTCTCGCCCGCGTCGGACTGGCTGACAAGGCGGATTCCTATCCCGGCGAGCTTTCCGGCGGCCAGCAACAGCGCGTTGCCATCGCCCGCGCTCTCGCGATGAATCCCGACATCATGCTATTTGACGAGCCGACCTCTGCGCTCGACCCCGAGATGGTCGGCGAGGTTCTGGACGTCATGAAGGAGCTCGCCGCCGAAGGCATGACGATGATCGTCGTCACCCACGAGATGGGCTTCGCGCGCGAGGTCTCCGACCGCGTGCTGTTCATGGCGGACGGCGTCATCTGTGAGGAGGGCACCCCGGACGAGGTGTTCGGCAACCCCAAGAACGAGAGAACGCAGGACTTCCTGCGAAAGGTTCTGTAAACAGAATAATCAAATCAGACTGTCGTGTCACGCACGGCAGTCTTTTTTTATTTATGAACAATTTGTAAATAGTTAAATTCGACCTTGACTTTCTTTGACCAACGGTGTACACTATAGTCAAGGTCAGAGAAAGGCAAAGAGAGTTTAGTGACCAGTGACCAGCAACTAGCAACTAGCAACCAGCAACTAGCAACCAGCAACAAGCAACCAGCGACCAGCGACCAGCAACTAGCAACTACCGACTACCAACTAACTCCTAAGGAGGCGATATACATGCGTATGAGCGATTTAGTTGCCCAGCACATCAAGGATATACTGGAGCAACAGGACGGCGAAGCCGAGATCAGGCGCAACGAGCTGGCGACCACCCTCGGGTGCGTGCCCAGCCAGATCAACTACGTCATCACCTCGCGCTTCACGCCCGAGCAGGGCTACATTGTCGAGTCCCGCAGAGGCGGCGGGGGATACATCCGCATCACCCGCATCAAGACCACGCGCTCCGGCGCGATCATGCATATTGTCAACGCCATCGGCAACACGCTGGATAAGGCGACCGCCGAGGTGATGATCGACAATATGCTCACACAGAAGATGATCGACGCGCCGACAGCGCGGCTGATCGCGGCGGCATGCGGCGAGAGGGCGTACCTCAGCGTACCCCAGCAGTACCGCGATTCCCTGAGAGCCGCGGTTTTCAAGAACATGCTGTTGACCTTACTCGACAGATAAAACAGCAGGTATATGATAGAATAAAACACGATTTGCCATCGGCATGAATTGCGCGATGCGCACGATGAAGGAGGAAAAGATTATGTTATGTCAACACTGCAAGAAGAATGAAGCGACGACCCACGTCAAGACGATGATAAACGGCGAGTACGCCGAGTACCGGCTCTGTCCCGAATGTGCGCATGAGCTGGGCTATGATACGATGTTCCCCGATTTTTCCGCTGATTTCGGCGGACTGCTCTCGAGCTTCTTCTCGAACGCTCTGCCCGCCCGTTCCGGCGCCGCCCGCTGTAAGACCTGCGGCAGTACGCTGAACGATATCAAGCGCTTCGGCAAGGTCGGCTGCGCGGACTGCTACGATACCTTTTTCAGCGAGCTGATGCCCACCATCCGCTCCGTCCACGGCAACACCGAGCATAAGGGCAAGCGCCCTCCGGAGATCGCCTACACCGTTGAAGAAGAGAACAAGCCCGCTGAGCAGGGCGAAGAGAAGCAGGAGGACAAGATCGCTTCCCTGAGAGCCGAGCTGAAACAGGCGATCGCGGATGAAAACTTTGAGCGCGCGGCGCAGCTTCGCGACGAGATCAAGGGACTGGAGGGATAAGCATGAGTGAAGCAGTCGTATCCACGCGCATCAGATTGGCGCGTAACCTGAGAGAATATCCGTTCCCGATCCGCCTGAACGCGGAGCAGGCAAAGGAGGTTGTCGACAAGGTCGGCGAGGCGCTCAAGGACGTCGACATGAAATTCCACCGCATCGACCTTAGCTCCGTTTCCGAGTCCCTGCAGGCGGCGATGATCGAACGCCACCTGATCTCTCCCGATTTCCTCAGCGGCAAGGAAGGCAGAGCCGTCTATCTCAGCGACGACAACAGCGTTTCCATCATGGTCAACGAGGAGGATCACATCCGCCTGCAGGTCATCAAGGACGGTTTTGAGCTTGACGAAGCCTACGCTCTCGCGGACAAGATAGACAATATTCTTTCAAAGAAATTAAACTTTGCGTTCCACAAGCGCCTCGGCTACCTCACCCAGTGCCCCACCAACCTCGGCACCGGCATGCGCGCCTCCGTGATGCTCCACCTGCCCGCCCTGGAAATGAGCGGCACCGTCTACCGCATCGGCGCGAACCTCTCGAAGCTCGGCTTGACCATGCGCGGACTCTACGGCGAGGGCAGTAAGCCCGCCGGCGCGTTCTTCCAGCTCAGCAATCAGGTCACGCTCGGCATCTCCGAGAAGGCGGCGATCGAGAATCTCCGCAACATCACGACCCAGCTGATCGCCCAGGAGATGCGTGCCCGCGACGGCATCCTCAACAAGATCGAGGTCGAGGACAGGATCTGGCGTGCGCTTGGCGTGCTGAAAACCGCCCGCATGATGAATTCTGCAGAGGCGATGAAGCTCCTGTCTCTCGTCCGGCTGGGGGTCAGCTCCAAGAAGCTCGAGACCCTCTCGACCGACAGCATCGACAAGTTGATCGTCGAGATCCAGCCTGCGTCCATGCTGACGCGCTACGGCGACGATATGACCGCTCACGAAAGAGACGTCAAGCGCGCTGAGATCATCAGAGAAAGATTTCAATAAAAGCAGACGTGAACGAATCTTAGAAATCAGGTGAGGGCGGCGCCCTCCCGATACTATTCGTAATTCACCATTCACTATTATATTCATTGCGCCGCAAGGCGCACCAAGGAGGGAAGGTTTATGAAATACAATTTTAAAGGCTTTACGGAGAAGGCGAACCTCGCGCTGAACCTTGCGATCGAGAGCGCGGAGAAGCTCGGTCACGATTATATCGGCTCCGAGCACATCCTTCTCGGTCTGTTGAAGGAGACCGGCGGCGTCGCCTGCTCCGCGCTGAACGCGAGCGGTGTGACTGCCGAGAAGGTCGAGCAGCTGCTCAACGAGGGCGACAGCGGCGTCAGCCTCACCCCCGAGGACTTCACCCCGCGTTCCAAGCGCGTCATGCAGACCGCGCTGACCCTCTCCGCCCGCACCGGCTCGGGCTATGTCGGCACGGAGCACCTTCTTGTGGCGCTCCTGTCCGACCGCGACAGCTACGCCATCCGCTGTCTGGGCGCTCTGGGCGTCCATCCGCGCACCGTTCTCAACAATCTGAGCGCGGGCGGCGAACAGCAGAATCATTATCAGAACTACAATGAACCCGGCGCTCAGCCGGGCGAGGGCGACGGCAAGGGAAGCCTCGAGAGCTTCTCCCGCGACCTGACCCAAGCCGCCCGCAACGGCGAGATCGACCCTGTCATCGGCAGGGAGGAGGAGATCCAGCGCATCATCCAGATCCTCTCCCGCCGCACGAAGAACAACCCCTGTCTGATCGGTGAGCCGGGCGTCGGCAAGACCGCCGTCGCGGAGGGCCTTGCGTTAAAGATCGCGAACGGCGAGGTGCCTGAGCATCTGCGCGACAAGCGCGTCGTGGCGCTCGACCTGACCGGCATGGTCGCGGGCACCAAGTACCGCGGCGACTTTGAGGAGCGCATCAAGAACGCCATCGACGAGGTCAAGAAGAGCAAGAACATCATCCTCTTTATCGACGAGCTCCACACCATCATCGGCGCGGGCGCGGCGGAAGGCAGCGCCGACGCGGCGAATATCCTGAAGCCCTCTCTGGCGCGCGGCGACTTCCAGGTCATCGGTGCGACCACGCTGGAGGAGTACCGCAAGTATATCGAGAAAGACGCCGCTCTGGAGCGCCGCTTCCAGCCCGTGAAGGTCGGCGAGCCGAGCGAGGCGGACGCCGTGAAGATCCTGCGCGGACTGCGCGACCGCTATGAAGCGCACCACAAGGTCAAGATCACGGACGAGGCGATCGACGCCGCCGTCAAGCTCAGCTCCCGCTATATCGCCGACCGCTATCTCCCCGACAAGGCGATCGACCTGATCGACGAGGCGGCTTCCAAGGTGCGCCTGAGCGCCCTGACCTACCCGAATGAGATCAAGGATCTGGAAGCGGAGTTAGAGCAGTTGGAGAGCGAAAAGACCGCCGCCGTCAGCGAGCAGGACTTTGAGCGCGCGGCGCAGCTCCGCGACGAGCAGAAGAACGTCTCCGCTCAGCTCGAGAAGGCGAAGAACAGCTGGCAGGAAAGCTCCAAGGAGACCTCCCATGAGGTTACCTCCGAGGATATCGCGGCAATCGTGTCGAGCTGGACGAAGATCCCTGTGGTCGAGCTGACCCGTGAGGAATCCGAACGCCTGCTGAATATGGAGAAGATCCTCCACGAGCGCGTGGTCGGTCAGGACGAGGCGGTCTCCGCCGTGTCCCGCGCCATCCGCCGCGGCAGGGTCGGCATCAAGGACCCGAAGCGCCCGATCGGTTCGTTCATCTTCTTAGGTCCCACCGGCGTCGGCAAGACCGAGCTGTGCAAGGCGCTGGCGCAGGCGATGTTCGGCGACGAGAATGCCATGCTCCGTCTCGACATGAGCGAGTACATGGAGAAGCACAGCGTCTCGCGCCTGGTCGGTTCGCCTCCCGGCTACGTCGGCTACGACGAGGGCGGTCAGCTTACCGAAGCGGTACGCCGCAAGCCCTATTCCGTCGTCCTCTTCGATGAGATCGAGAAGGCGCACCCCGACGTGTTCAACATGCTCCTGCAGATCCTCGAGGACGGTCGTCTGACCGACAGCCAGGGTCGTACCGTGGACTTCAAGAACACCATCATCATCATGACCTCCAATGTCGGCGCACGACTCATCACGGAGAAATCCAACGCCTTCGGCTTCACGCCCGAGAAGGAGAGCGGCGAGACTAACGTCCGCGAGATGGTGCTCGGCGAGCTCAAGCAGGTGTTCCGTCCCGAGTTCCTCAACCGTGTGGACGATATCATCGTGTTCAATAAGCTGACGAAGCCTGAGATCAAGGAGATCGCCGGCAAGATGCTCAGGACCCTCTCCAAGAGACTGAGCGACCTCGGCGTGCAGGTGAGCTTCACCGATAAGGCGATCGAGAAGGTTGCCGACGAGGGCTTTGACGACACCTACGGCGCGCGTCCCCTCCGCAGAGCCATCACTACCAACATCGAGGACAGGCTCTCGGAACGCATGCTCGAGGCGGACTTCGACAGCAAGAAGCCCATCGTCTGTGACTACGACGGCGAGAAATACACCTTCAATACCGCAGAGTAATATTCGAATTTAGAATTATTCCGCATAAAGCAAGCGGCACGGTTCATCACCGTGCCGCTGATTTTATACTAATTTCAAATAAAAAGATGTTATACTAATTTCTAATTAAACGCTTTAATAATCCATTCTCTTGCTGTGATACTTTTAATAGTATCAGAGGAAATACTACGAATTGTATCACACAAGCG
>CACYFH010000032.1 GCA_902773635.1 uncultured Ruminococcus sp.
GCCATGCCGTACTTGTCACAGCACTCGATGACCGCGTCGTCGCGGATAGAGCCGCCCGGCTCAGCAATGTATTTCACGCCGCTCTTGTAAGCGCGCTCGATGTTGTCGGAGAAGGGGAAAAACGCGTCGGAACCCAGAGAAACGCCCTCGATGGTGTCGAGGTAAGCTCTCTGCTCCGCGTCGGTGAAGGGAGCGGGCTGCTCGGTAAAGTATTTCTGCCAGTTGCCGTCAGCGGTGACGTCCTCCTCGTTGCGGTTGATGTAGCCGTCGATCACGTTGTCGCGGTCGGGACGGCGGATATCCGCCCTAAAGGGCAGGTTCAGCACCTTGTCGCTCTGTCTGAGGAACCAGGTATCCGCCTTGGAGCCTGCGAGACGGGTGCAGTGGATACGGCTCTGCTGACCGGCGCCGACGCCGATCGCCTGACCGTCGACTGCGTAGCAGACGGAGTTACTCTGCGTATATTTCAGGGTGATGAGCGCAATGATCAGGTCGCGGACGGCGCTGTCGGGCAGCTCCTTATTTGCGGTAACGAGATTGGAGAGCAGCTCCTTGTTGATCTCAAAGTTATTTCTGCCCTGCTCGAAGGTGATGCCGAAAACCTGCTTATGCTCGATCGGATCGGGAACATAGTTCGGGTCGATCTGAACGATGTTGTAGTTGCCCTTTCTCTTACCCTTGAGGATCTCCAGCGCCTCAGGCTCATAACCCGGAGCGATGATACCGTCGGAGACCTCGCGCGCGATCATCTTCGCGGTCGTCACGTCACAGACGTCGGACAGCGCGACCCAGTCGCCGAAGGAGCACATACGGTCGGTACCTCTCGCGCGGGCATAAGCGCAGGCGAGCGGAGACTCGTCCAGACCCTCGATATCGTCTACAAAGCAAGCCTTCTTGAGCTTATCGGAAAGCGGAACGCCGACCGCCGCAGAGGTGGGGCTGACGTGCTTGAAGGAGGTGACAGCGGGCAGACCGAGCGCCTCTTTGAGCTCCTTGACGAGCTGCCAGGAGTTGAACGCGTCGAGGAAGTTGATGAAGCCGGGTCTGCCGCAGAGGATCTCGATGGGCAGATCAGAGCCGTCGTGCATAAAGATCTTCGCGGGTTTCTGGTTCGGGTTACAGCCGTATTTTAATTCAAATTCTTTCATAATAATAACTCCTTAAATAATGAATTGGTACAATTCAAATCATGAACTCGTTCAAATCATGAGCGTCCGCTCAATTCATGCGTCAGCAAATCATTGATACGCTGATTATGTTTCCTCCATGATTTGCGCCTTCGATGCATAAGAATTATGCGTTCTTATTGACCAGTCTGTTCTCCTCTTCACCGGTCTCGAGGTCGATGAAGCGGACGTACAGCGAGATCTTGTTGTTCTCGTCGAGCGCGTTCCATACCTTGTCGGTGAAGGCGTCGATATCGTCACAGATCGCGACTCTCTCCGGCTCGCCCTGGAAGGTCGGGATCGGGTTGCCGTCGCAGACATAGGTGTGGATGAAGTGACCCAGACCCGCCTTGGACGGATAGCTGAACAGGTAGCGCGCGCAGTCGGAGCCTTCCGGGTCGATCGACTTCAAAATAGACATCTTATAGGTGAAGTCGCCGTCCTCAAAGGTCAGCATACCGCTGATTCTGGGGGTGAGGTTCGGCGCGTCCGGCTCGAACTCACGGCTCTTCAAAGCGCCGTTGAAGCACTTGCCGTTCTGTAAACCTTCATAGATGGTATCGGTCTGGTCGCCGTTGGTGACGATCAGGTTGTTCTCATACTCGCGGATCGCCGCATAGATGATGAGAGAGGGATCCTCCACCTTGGAAGCGTCGAAGGGCTCGGTGTAGACCGCGCCGTCGCGCTCGGTGAAGATACGGTTGCGGGAGTTTGCGCTTCTGCCCATGATGAAATAGGCGGTCGCAGCCTTTTTGCCGTCGGCAGTCCTGCCGATGATGATGCCTCTGCCCGGATAGGTGTTGCCCTCGAGCAGCTCGGTGATGTCGTTGATCTTGTAAATATCCATTCTCAAATACCCCTTTTTATTATAGTGAGAAGTAAGAAGTGAGGAGTTAAGGGAAACGCTGACGCGTTTTAGATTGATGAGGATTTGCAAAACAAATAATAAATGGGTGTGGGCAAAGCCCACCATTAACTCCTAACTCCTAATTCCTAACTCCTAATTCCTAACTCCTAATTCCTAATTCCTAACTCCTGATTAACGTTGCACAAACCTTCTCCACCGAAGCGGGAAGGATGATCCACTCCGCCTGCTCCATCACACGCCTTTGAAGGATCTCGGGCGTATCGCCGTCGAGGATCTCCACCGCCTTCTGCGCGATGATCTCTCCCCCGTCGGGGATCTCATTGACGAAGTGCACCGTCGCGCCCGTCACCTTCACGCCCTTTTTGAGCGCCGCCTCATGCACCCTGAGCCCGTAGAAGCCCTGTCCGCAGAAGGACGGGATCAGCGACGGATGCACGTTGATGATGCGGTGATCATAGCGCGCGGTGAAGCGCTCGGATAAAATCGACATGAAGCCCGCCAGCACGATCAGATCGATCCCGCGTTCTTCAAGAGCCGCGATCAATGCGTCCTCAAAGGCTTCCTGCGATTTTAATTCTTTCTTAGAAATATATAAGTGCTCGATCCCGGCGTTCTCCGCCCGCGTGAGCGCATAAGCGTTCGCGTTGTTGGAGATTACGAGCGCGATCTCACCGCTGTGGATGATCCCGCTGTTCTGCGCGTCGATCAGCGCCTGCAAGTTCGTGCCGCCGCCGGATACGAGTACCGCTATCTTTGCCTTCAGCATAACTCGATCTTCTCCTCGCCGGTCGCCTTGACGATCTCGCCGATGATGTAAGCGTCCTCACCCTCAGTCTTGAGGATCGCGAGCGCCTCGTCAGCCTGAGAAGCGGGCACGACGATGCTCATGCCCACGCCCATGTTGAAGGTGTTGAACATATCGTGCTCCGAGATGCCGCCCTTCTCTTGGATCAGCTTGAAGATCGGCAGGACGCGCACGCTGTCCTTCTTGATCTTCGCACAAAGACCGTCCGGGATGGAGCGCGGGATGTTCTCATAGAAGCCGCCGCCGGTGATGTGGGAGATACCCTTGACCGCTGCCTTTTCGAGAAGTGCGAGCACCGGCTTGACGTAGATCTTCGTCGGGGTGAGCAGGGTCTCGCCCACGCTCTTACCGCCGAGCGCCTCGACCGGCGTCTTGATGTCGGCGTTCTCCACGTCGAAAACCTTTCTCACGAGAGAGAAGCCGTTAGAATGCACGCCCGAGGAAGGCAGAGCGATCACCACGTCGCCGACCTCCATCTTCGTGTTATCGATGATCTTATCCTTGTCCACCACGCCGGTGCTGTAGCCCGCGAGATCATATTCGTCCTCGGGATAGAAGCCCGGCATCTCGGCGGTCTCGCCGCCGATCAGCGCCGCGCCCGACTGCACACAGCCGTCGGCGACGCCCTTGACGATATCCGCGATACGCTCCGGCACATTCTTGCCGCAGGCGATGTAATCGAGGAACAGCAGGGGCTTCGCGCCCGCGCAGACGATATCGTTCACGCACATCGCCACGCAGTCGATGCCGACCGTGTCGTGCTTATCCATCAAAAACGCTAATTTCAGCTTTGTGCCGACGCCGTCGGTGCCGCTGACGAGAACGGGCTTGGTGATACCCGTGAGGTCAAGCTCAAACAGACCGCCGAAGCCGCCCACGTCGGAGCATACGCCCGCCGTCGCGGTACGCGCGACGTGCTGTTTCATCAGCTCGACCGCTCTGTAGCCCGCGGTGATATCAACGCCCGCCGCCGCGTAAGCGTCGGATCTGGAATTCTTATTCATAGATTCTGCCTTTCTGCTCATTCACATGAGCAATTTATTCAGCCTTCCCCTCGGGGGGAAGGTGGCTTGCCGTCAGGCAAGTCGGATGAGGGGCAGGCGTTTCCGCGATCGCCCCAAACTCAGTTAACCCAAAAAGCCGGAACAAAGGCACGCGTGCCTATTCTTCTCCGTCCCAGCAATAGGTGCACAGCTCGCATTTCGGAAGCCCGATCGCCTCCACGATACCGTCCAGCGACTGGAAATCGAGCGAGTCAAATTTCAGCTTCTCACAGATGGTCTCCCTGAGCTTTCTGCCGCGCTCGGTAGAGCCGTCCGCATACTCCTTGATGTGGTCGAAGCCCTCTTCGCCCTCCAGCTCGATGATCACCCTTCTTGCGATCAGATCCATATCGGACGTGTTGCGCGAAAAATTGAGGAACTTACAGCCGTACATGATCGGCGGGCAGGCAGAGCGCATATGCACGCTCTTCGCGCCGTTCTCATAGAGGAACTCGACCGTCTCTCTGAGCTGTGTGCCGCGCACGATACTGTCGTCCACGAACAGCAGATCCTTGTCCTTGATCAGATCATACACGGGGATCTGCTTCATCTTCGCGATCTTGTTGCGGTCGTTCTGATTGGTCGGCATGAAGGAGCGCGACCAGGTGGGCGTGTACTTGATGAACGCGCGCGCGAAGGGCTTCTTGCTCTCGTTCGCGTAACCGATCGCGTGGGGCGTACCCGAATCCGGAACGCCGCCGACGTAGTCGATGTCGAGGTCGCCGAGGTTCTCCTTATCGTGCTGCGCCATGATCGCGCCGTTGCGGTAGCGCATGACCTCTACGTTCACGCCCTCATAGGTCGAGGTCGGATATCCGTAGTAGCTCCACAAGAAGGAGCAGATGCGCTTTTTCTTACCGGGCTTTGCGAGCTGCTTGAGCGTGTCCGGCGTCAGGTGGACGATCTCACCGGGGCCTAGCTCCCTCTCGTCCTCATAGCCTAATTTCCGGTACGCATAGCTCTCGAAACTGACCGCATGCCCGTACTCGCTCCTGCCGATGCACACCGGCAGTCTGCCGACCTTGTCGCGCGCCGCGATCAGCGAGCCGTCCTCGCACAGGATCAGGATGTTCTGCGTGCCTTCGATGATGCTCTGGGCGAACTTGATACCCTCGGCAAAGCTACTCTGCGTGTCGATCAGCGCCGCGACCAGCTCCGTCGTGTTGACGCGTCCGCCGGTCATCGCGTCGAAGTGTCCGTAGGAACGGCTCAGATGCTTTTCGATCAGCTCGTCCGCGTTGTTGATGATACCGACGTTGCAGATCGCGTAGGTGCCCAGATGCGAGCGGATCAGCATCGGCTGGGGATCGGTGTCTGAGATCGCGCCGATTGCCGAGGTGCCTGTCATCTCTTCAAAGATATGCTCAAATTTCGTTCTGAAAGGAGCATTCTCTATATTATGGATCTTGCGCTGTAAGCTGATCTCGGGATCGTAAGCGGCAAGGCCGCCGCGCCTTGTTCCGAGATGGGAATGATAGTCAACGCCGAAGAATACATCCATCATGCAGTCCTCGCGCGACGTGATACCAAAAAAGCCTCCCATATATACCTCCTATTCAGTTAGGAGTTAGGAATTAGGAATTAGGAATTAACGGCGGGACACCCGCACCCGATTGATATAATCGACTAATAACTCCTCACTCCTAACTTCTCACTCCTCACTCTTTAAAGTCTCTCCAAAATCCCCTTGTCCTTCTCGAGGACGACCGCCGCGTCAGCCTTGCGTTTCTGATCGAGCTTTGCCGCAAGCTCCGCGTCCTCCACGGCGATGATCTGCGCCGCCAGGAGCGCCGCGTTCGCCGCACCGTTCAGTGCAACGGTCGCGACCGGAATACCGGTGGGCATCTGTACGGTGGAGAGCAGCGCGTCCAGACCGTCCATCATCCCGCCCTTACAGGGAATACCGATGACGGGCAGGGTCGTGTTCGCCGCGATCGCACCCGCTAAGTGCGCCGCCATGCCTGCCGCCGCGATAATCGCGCCGAAGCCGCGCTCGCGAGCGCTTTTTGCAAATTCAGCCGCCTCTACCGGGGTGCGATGTGCGGAATACACATGCACCTCAAAGGGCACGCCGAGGGTCGTCAGCATATCCGTCGCCTTCTTGACGATCGGCAGATCGCTGTCCGAGCCCATAATAATACCGACTTTTTTCATTTATATACCTCCAAACGGTTTTAGTGAGGAGTGAGAAGCGAGGAGTGAGGAGTTAAAGGAAAGCCTGACGGCTTTTGGATTGATAGATAGAGCGCAAACAACACAGCATCGACCCCTATCAAGCAGCCATCTATTATCAATGGGTGTGGGCGCAGCCCACCATAAATTCCTAACTCCTAATTCCTAACTCCTAACTGAACTTTTACTTCATCGCGGAGCTCTTATCCTTCTGGATAACGTCGTGTGCGCCGCCCTCGACGATGGAGGTCGCGGACACGAGCGTCAGCTTCGCCTTCTGCTGTAATTCGCGGATGGTCAGCGCGCCGCAGTTGCACATGGTCGACTTGACCTTGGAGAGCGACAGCGCCACATTGTCCTTCAAGGAACCCGCATAGGGAACCAGCGAGTCAACGCCCTCTTCAAAGCTGAGCTTCTTGTCGCCGCCGAGGTCATAGCGCTGCCAGTTGCGCGCTCTCTGGGAGCCTTCGCCCCAGTACTCCTTATAATAAGTGCCGTTGATGCTGACCTTGTTGGAGGGGCTTTCATCAAAGCGGGCGAAGTATCTGCCCAGCATGATGAAGTCCGCGCCCATCGCCAGCGCCAGGGTGATATGATGATCGTAAACGATACCGCCGTCGGAGCAGACGGGGATGTACACGCCGGTCTCCTCAAAATACTTGTCTCTCTCCGCACAGACCTCGATCAGCGCCGTCGCCTGACCGCGGCCGATACCCTTGGTCTCGCGGGTGATGCAGATGGAGCCGCCGCCGATACCGACCTTGATGAAGTCCGCGCCGCAGTCCGCGAGATAACGGAAGCCGTCCGCGTCAACGACGTTGCCCGCGCCGACCTTCACGCTGTCGCCGTAGTGCTCACGGATCCAGTCGATGGTCAGCTTCTGCCATTCCGAGAAGCCCTCGGAGGAGTCGATGCAGAGCACGTCCGCGCCCGCCTCGATCAGCGCCGGTACACGCTCGGCGTAGTCGCGGGTGTTGATGCCCGCGCCGACGACATATCTCTTATGCTCGTCGAGCAGCTCGTTCGGGTTCGCCTTATGGCTGTCGTAGTCCTTGCGGAATACGAAGTAACGCATGTTGCCTTCCTTAGAAACGATCGGAAGCGCGTTGAGCTTGTGATCCCAGATGATGTCGTTGCACTCGCTGAGCGTCGTACCCTCATACGCGAAGATCAGCTTGTCGAACGGCGTCATGAAGGTGGAGACCTTCTCCGTTTTATCCATACGGCTGACGCGGTAGTCGCGGCTGGTAACAACGCCGAGGAGCTTTCCGTCAGCCTTGCCGCCTTCGGTAACGGCGAGGGTAGAGTGACCCGTGCGTTCCGTCAGAGCGATCACGTCCGCTAAAGTATCGTCGGGAGCGATATTGCTGTCGCTCTGGACAAAGCCCGCCTTATAGCTCTTTGCTCTTTTGACCATCGCCGCCTCGTCCTCAACACTCTGAGAGCCGTAGATGAAGCTCACGCCGCCCTGGGTCGCGAGCGCGACGGCGAGCTTGTCGCCCGATACCGCCTGCATGATCGCGGAGACCAGCGGGATATTCATGGTGATCTCGCTCTCCTCACCCTTCTTGTACTTGACAAGCGGGGTCTTGAGGCTGACGTTCGCGGGGATGCACTCACTGGACGAGTAGCCCGGGATCAGCAGATATTCGTTAAAGGTATGTGCCGGTTCATTAATAAAAGTTGCCATAATTAATATTTCCTTTCAGCCTTTGTCTCACAGTAAATACAGCGGTATATTTTATTCTCCGGATCAGTCAGACGGAAAACGTGATCCAGCTCCTGCTCCGTCGTGGTGATACAGCGGGGGTTCATGCACTTGATGACGTTCGTCAGCTCCTGCGGCATCTCAATACAGCCCTTGCGGATTAGCTCGCCGCCGCGGATGATGTTCACCGTCGCCTGCGGATCGACAAAGCCGATCACATCCATGTTGATATGGGTCGCGGAATCGACCTTGATGATATCCTTCTTCCCCATCTTCTTCGAGGTCACGTTCTTGATGATCGCGACGGAGCAGTCCAGCTCATCCAAATGGAGAAGCTCATACAGCCGCATCCCGCGTCCGGCGGTGATGTGGTCGATGACGATGCCGTTCTGAATGGAATCTATATTCATATCGTGCCCGCCTCCTTTAAGAGCTTTAAGATCAGCGCCATGCGCATGTACTTGCCGTTTAAGACCTGCTTGAAATAGCAGGCGCGGGGATCGTCGTCGATCGCGATTGAGATCTCATTCACTCTCGGCAGCGGATGCATGATCGCGAGGTCGTCCTTCGCGTTTCTGAGCTTCTGCGGGGTGAGGATGTAGCTGTCCTTTAACCTCAAATAATCCTCCTCGTTGAAGAAGCGCTCTCTCTGCACGCGGGTCATGTAGAGGATATCCAGCTCCGGCATCGCGGTCTCCAGATCGGTCGTCTGCAGATACGGGATGCCCTTCTTCTGCAGCACGTCCTTCTTGACATAGCTCGGAACTTTTAATTCCTCAGGAGAAATAAGAACGAATCGAATATTATCATAACGCGACATCGCGTTGATCAGCGAATGTACCGTGCGCCCGAATTTCAGGTCGCCGCAGAGACCGATCGTCAGGTTGTCCATATGCCCCTTCTCGCGGTAAATGGTGAGAAGGTCGGCGAGCGTCTGGGTCGGATGATTATGACCGCCGTCGCCCGCGTTGATGACGGGGATCGTCGCCGCGCGGGACGCCACCAGCGCCGCGCCCTCCTTCGGGTGACGCATCGCGATGATATCCGCGTAGCAGGAAACGGTCTTTGCCGTGTCTGCGACGCTCTCGCCCTTCGCCGCGGAGCTCGCGCCCGCAGAGGACACCGAGATCACGTTGCCGCCCAGCTCGTACATCGCCGCCTCAAAGCTCAGTCTCGTTCTGGTAGACGGCTCAAAGAACAGCGTCGCGAGCTTTTTGTGCTTGCAGACCTCCTGATATTTTTCGGGGTTCTCGATGATGTCGCAGGCGGTTTTCATCAGCTCGTCGAGCTCCTTGACGGAGAGGTCGACGATATCGATCACCGATCTCATGCCTGCGCTCCGATCCAGCTCTCGTCGGAGGGATTGTTGCGGAACTTGATCAGTCTTTCCACATCCTCAGCCTTGATGTAGCCGTCCTCAGCCGCAACCTTCGCGATCACGTCGAAGTTGGTCAGCGAGATATTCTTCACATTGGCGGCAGAAAGACGGTCGAGACCCTTCTGCATGCCGTAGGTGAAGATGGAGACGATACCGAGCACCTCGGCGCCCGCCTCGCGGAGCACGTCGACGACCTCGAGCACCGAGCCGCCGGTAGAGATCAGATCCTCGACTACAACGACCTTCTGACCCTTCTCGAGACGACCCTCGATCTGGTTCTGTCTGCCGTGATCCTTATGACCGGAGCGCACATAGCCCATCGGCAGGCCCATGATGTGGGCGGTGATGGCGGCGTGCGCGATACCGGCGGTGGAGGTACCCATCAGCACCTCGACCTCGGGATAATTCTCTCTGATCAGCTCAGCCAAGCCCTCTTCCACATCCGTCCGCACGTCCTTATCCGACAGCGTCAGACGGTTGTCGCAGTAGACAGGGCTCTTGATGCCGCTCGCCCAGGTGAACGGCTCCTCAGGGCGGAAGAATACCGCCTTTATCTTCAATAAATCCTTTGCGATTTTCACATTCAGTTCCATAGTGTTCTCCTTTTCGTCAAGCCTTCCCCTTGAGGGGAAGGTGTCGCCGCCGATCAAGGCGGTGACGGATGAGGTGGAAGCGTTTCCGCTCCATCCCGTTCATTGATATATCAGCGAGGTTTCCTCCTCGTCCGACCTTTTTGTTAGTCCACAAACTCCCCAACGCATCTTCTGTACGCCGCTACGGGATCGTCAGCCTGGGTGATCGGTCTGCCGACGACGATGTAGTCCGAGCCGATCTCCTTCGCCGCGGCGGGGGTCATCACGCGCTTCTGGTCGCCGATATCGCCGTCCGCAAAGCGCACGCCCGGCGTGACCGTCAGGAAGTCTCGACCGCAGGTATCGTGCACCTTCTTCGCTTCCAGCGGAGAGCAGACAACGCCGTCGAGTCCGCATTCCTCGGCGCATTTCGCGTAGTGCATGACCACCTTGTCGATCGGCTCCCTGATCAGCAGGTCGTTCTCCATCGCCTCCTGATCGGTGGAGGTGAGCTGTGTCACGGCGATCAGCAGGGGTCGCGTCCCATCCTCTCTTGTCAGACCCTCTAAAGCCGCCTTCATCATCGCCTTCGTACCGGATGCGTGAAGGTTCGTGATATCCACGTCGAGGTTCGAGAGCACCTTCATCGCCTTCTTCACGGTATTCGGGATATCGTGGAGCTTCAAATCGAGGAAGATCTTATGCCCTCTGCGCTTGATCTCTCTCACGATCGCGGGGCCTTCCGCATAATACAGCTCCATGCCGATCTTGACGAACGGCTTTCTCTCTTCGTTCTCGAACTTGTCGAGGAAGTTGAAGGTAGCCTCAGCAGATGCAAAATCGCAGGCTACGATGACGTCTTTACCCATTCTTCACGCCTCCTATGATATCGTTCAGGTTGTCTATATGGTATTTATCCATCGCGGCGGGGAGATTCTCGATGATCTCCTTGCACGCCATGGGATTGACTAAATTCTGTGCGCCGACCTCGACTGCCGTCGCGCCGGCAAGCATCATTTCGATCACATTCTCCGCGGTGCTCACGCCGCCGCCGCCGACGACCGGGATATTCACCGCGTGCGCCACCTGGTACACCATTCTCAGCGCCACGGGGAAGATCGCCGGACCCGAGAAGCCGCCCATCGTGTTTGCGATCACAGGCTTCCTGGTTTTGAGGTCGATCCTCATGCCGAGCAGGGTGTTGATCAGGCTGATGCCGTCCGCGCCCGCTTCCTCACACGCCTTCGCGATAGCGACGATGTCCGTCACGTTCGGGCTGAGCTTCACGATCACAGGCTTTTTCGTCACCGCCTTGACGGCTCTGGTGACCTCCGCCGCGGCATCCGGCGAAGTGCCGAAGCTCATGCCGCCTCCGTGTACGTTCGGACAGCTCACGTTGACCTCCAGCCAGCCGACCTGCTCCTCATTGTCGAGCAGCGCGCAGGTGTAGGCGTAGTCGTGGATGGAAAAGCCGCTGACGTTCGCCATCACAGGCTTATGAAAGCATTTTTTCAGCTTCGGAAGCTCCTCGGCTATAACCTTCTCCACGCCGGGATTCTGCAAACCGACCGCGTTGATCATGCCCGCGGTGCACTCCGCGATACGCGGGGTCGGATTGCCGAAGCGCCCCTCCTTAGTCGTACCCTTGAAGGAGAACGTGCCGAGGATATTGATATCGTAGATCTCAGCGAACTCATAGCCGTAGCCGAAGGTGCCGGACGCGGGGATGATCGGGTTGTCCATTTCGATCCCGCAGAGGTTCACGTTCAGTCTGCCCATATGATCTCCTCCTTTTTCAGCACCGGACCGTCCTTGCAGATGCGCTTGTAGCCGGTGACGGTCTTGCAGGAACAGCCCATGCAGGCGCCGAAGCCGCAGCCCATCCTCTCTTCAAAGCTGAACTGTCCCGAGGTCGAGGTCGCCTTGAACAGCGCTCTGAACATCGGCATCGGACCGCAGGTGTAGAAGTAGCTGTATTCCTCCGGCAGAGCGTCGGTGACGAAGCCCTTGATCCCGTGCGAGCCGTCGACGGTCGTGACCTTCACGTCACAGCCGAGCGCCTTAAACTCATCCTCATAGAAAACCTCGTCGGCGGTATTGAAGCCGAGAATGACGGTAACGCGTTTTCCGAGGGCGAGCAGTCTTCTCGCGAGCAGATACATGGGCGGTACGCCCACGCCTCCGCCGATCAGGAGAGGACTCTCCCCCGCAACCGACAGATCATAGCCGTTGCCGAGCCCCGTCATTACGAGAAGCTCCGTGCCCTTCTCCATCGCGCTCATAGCCTCCGTGCCGCCGCCGACCACCTTGTAGATCAGCGTGAGCACGTCGCCCTCCACGTCACATACCGAGATCGGGCGGCGCAGGTAGAAGCCGTCTATCTTCAAATTCACGAATTCCCCCGCGTTTTTTATCGCCAAGGTATCGCCGCGAAGTGTCATTTTATAAACGTCCTTCGCGATTTTCTGATTGTCAATAATGGTAAAAACAGAGTCTTTCATATGTTCACCAATTACGAATCGGGTGCGGGTGTCCCGCCCACAACTCCTAATTCCTAATTCCTAACTCCTAACTGATTTACGCGTCAATCGTCGAGATCGTCAGCGTCGTTTCTTCCAGTACGTCGAGCAGAACGCGAACGGTATCCAGCGAGGTGAAGATCGTCACGCCGTTCTCGACAGCCGTCTGTCTGATCGCCGTGCCGTCCTCATAGTGAACGCCCGACATGATCGCTCTGGTGTTGATGACGTAGCTGACGTAGCCCGCGCGGATCGCGTCGAGGATTTGGGTCGAACCCTCGCTGGGCTTGCCCAGTGTGCGGGTGCGGATGCCGTGCTCACGCATGGTCTTGGCGGTCAGGTCGGTCGCCTCGATGTTGAAGCCGAGGTCATAGAAGCGCCTGATCAGCGGAACTGCTTCCTCCTTATCCTCGTCAGCGAGGGTGACAACGACCGTGCCGTAATTCTGCACCTTAGTGCCTGCCGCGACGAGCGCCTTGTACATCGCTCTCGAGAGCTTCTTATCATAGCCGATCGCTTCACCGGTCGACTTCATTTCGGGAGAGAGGTACGCGTCCAGACCCTTGATTTTCTGGAAGGAGAATACCGGCACCTTGACGTAATATCTCTTTTTCTCCTCAGGATAGAGCTGGAAGATTCCCTGCTCCTTGAGCGACTTTCCGAGGATGACCTCCGTCGCGATATCCGCGAGGGAGTAGCCGGTAGCCTTAGAGAGAAACGGAACGGTTCTGGAAGAACGCGGATTAACTTCAATAATGTAAACGTTCTCGTTAGAATCAACGATGAACTGGATATTGTACAAACCGATAATGCCGATGGCTTTACCGAGCTTCTTCGCGTATTGCAGGATAATACCCTTGACCTTATCACTGATAGAGAAGGACGGATAGACGGAGATAGAGTCACCAGAGTGCACGCCGGTACGCTCAACCAGCTCCATGATACCGGGGACGAACACGTCTACGCCGTCGCAGATCGCGTCGACCTCGACCTCCTTGCCCATGATGTATTTATCGACCAGAACAGGCTTATCCTCGTCGATCTCAACCGCCGTCTTGAGGTAGTGTCTTAAATCTTCCTCTTTGCTGACGATCTGCATCGCGCGGCCGCCCAGAACGAACGACGGACGAACCAGCACCGGATAGCCGATCTCAGCCGCCGCCTTCACGCCTTCTTCAATAGAAGTGACAGCCTTGCCTGCAGGCTGCGGGATGCCCAGCTCCTTGATGATCGCGTTGAAGCTGTCACGATTCTCCGCTCTCTCGATCGCCGCACAGTCGGTGCCGATGATCTTCACGCCGCGATCCATCAGCGGCTGCGCGAGGTTGATCGCGGTCTGACCGCCCAGAGAAGCGATCACGCCCTCAGGCTTTTCAAAGTCGATGATCGCCATGACGTCCTCAGGCGTCAGCGGCTCAAAGTAGAGCTTATCAGCCGTCGTATAATCTGTAGAAACCGTCTCGGGATTGTTATTGATGATGATGGCTTCATAGCCGGCTCTCTTGATCGTCTGCACAGCATGAACGGTGGAGTAGTCAAACTCAACGCCCTGACCGATTCTGATCGGGCCCGCGCCGAGCACGATGATCTTTTTCTTCTCCGTCAGGCGGGAAGCGTTCTCGCCGGTGTAGGAGGAATAGAGGTAAGCAATATATTTTCCGGTATGCAGGGTGTCGACCATCTTGAAGATCGGCGTGATACCGTTCGCCTTTCTGGTGTTGTAAATGTCGATCTCGGGAGTCTCCCAGAGCTTCGCGATGAACTTGTCGGAGACGCCCATGATCTTCGCCGCTTTGAGGGTCTCGATATCACCCTTGTTCGCCTTGATGGTGTTCTCCATATCGACGATCTTCTTGAAGCTCAGGAGAAACAGCTCGGTGATCATCGTGACCTCGTGGAGCTTCTCGATGGAAGCGCCGCGTCTGAGGAGCTCGAACACCGCGTAAACATTGTCGTCCTTGAATTCGGAGATATAGCTGTACAGCTCGTCGTCCGTGAAGCTGTCGAATTTCGCCAGATGGAAGTGGCACACGCCGGTCTCCAGAGAGCGCACAGACTTGAGACAGCACTCCTCGAGGGTCGAGCCGATGCCCATGACCTCGCCGGTCGCCTTCATCTGCGTACCCAGGGTGTTGGGAGCGTCTGCGAATTTATCGAAGGGGAAGCGCGGGAACTTCGCGACGATGTAGTCGAGCGAGGGCTCGATCGCCGCCGTACCGCCCGCAACCGGGATATCCTCGAGCGCCATGCCCATCGCGATCTTCGCGGTCACTCTCGCGATCGGATAGCCCGAAGCCTTGGAAGCGAGCGCGGAGGAGCGCGATACTCTGGGGTTGACCTCTATGAGGTAGTATTCGCTGGAATCGGGATTCAGCGCGAACTGCACGTTACAGCCGCCCTCGATCTTCAATTCGCGGATGATCTTGATTGCGGAATCGTTGAGCATCTTCAGATCATGCTCATTCAAAGAGAGGATGGGCGCCACGACGATGCTGTCGCCGGTATGCACGCCGACCGGGTCGACGTTCTCCATACCGCAGATGGTGATAGCGGTGTCGTTAGAGTCGCGCATGACCTCGAACTCGATCTCCTTGTAGCCCTTGACAGACTTCTCGATCAGCACCTGATGCACGGGGCTGAGCGCGAACGCCTGTCTGCCGATCTCGACCAGTTCTTCTTCATTATCCGCAAAGCCGCCGCCCGTACCGCCGAGAGTGAACGCAGGACGCAGGACGACCGGATAGCCGACCTCCTTAGCCGCTTTTTTCGCTTCTTCCAGATCGTAGGTGATCTGAGACGGAATGACCGGCTCGCCGATAGACTCGCACATCTCCTTGAACAGCTCTCTGTCCTCAGCGCGCTCGATGCTCGCGGAAGGCGTGCCCAGAAGCTGTACGCCGCACTCTTTCAGGATGCCCTTGCGCTCAAGCTGAACGGCAAGGTTCAGACCCGTCTGACCGCCGATACCGGGGACGATCGCGTCCGGACGCTCATAGCGGAGGATCTTCGCGATATATTCGAGCGTCAGCGGCTCCATGTAGACCTTGTCCGCGATCTGCGTGTCGGTCATGATGGTCGCGGGGTTGGAGTTACAGAGGATGACCTCGTAGCCTTCTTCTTTCAGCGCGAGACACGCCTGCGTGCCTGCGTAGTCGAACTCTGCCGCCTGACCGATGACGATCGGGCCGGAGCCGATGATGAGTACCTTTTTCACATCTGTTCTTTTTGCCATAATAATACCTCCCAATGATTCATCTATTTCATAATGATTAATCTATTCATGTAGGGACGGTCATTGACCGTCCGCGGACGAGCTATGCTCGTCCCTACAATACACAACCTTCCCATCCTTCACGGTCAAGAGGCACACGCCGTTCAATCTCCATCCCTCAAAGGGCGTCGCCTTGCCCATCGAGAGGAATTCTGCGGGGTCAACGGTGAATTTCCTGCCGAGATCCCATACCGTGTAGTCATTCTCCCTGATCGGGATATCAAAACGCCTTCTCGCGTTGAACACCAGCAGATCCATCAGCTTTTCCATGCTGATGAAGCCGGTCTTGACGAGCTTCGTATACAGCACCGGGAACGCCGTCTCGATGCCGACGATACCGAAGGCAGATTTCTCCAAGCCCCTCGCCTTTTCCTCTGCGGAATGCGGCGCGTGGTCGGTGGAGATCATGTCGATCGTCCCGTCCTTGATGCCCTGAAGAAGCGCCTCTCTGTCGGCTTTATCCCTGAGCGGCGGGTTCATCTTGAAGCGCCCGTTCTCTTGAAGATCGCTGTCGTCCATGACGAGATAATGCGGCGCAGTCTCACAGGTGATGTCCACGCCCTCAGCCTTCGCCCTTCTGATCAGCGCTACGCTCTCCTTCGTGGAGATGTGGCACACATGATACCCACAGCCGGTCTCGCGGCACAGCTCGATATCCCGCTTGATCGGACCCCACTCGCTCTCGGAGCAAATGCCCCTGTGTCCGTGCGCCTTCGCATAAGCGCCGTCGTGGATATACCCGCCGTGCAAAAGGCTGTTGTCCTCACAGTGCGCGACGATCAGCTTTCCGAGCGCCTTCGCCCTCTTCATCGCCTCGCGCATCACAGCTTCACTCTGCACACCTCTGCCGTCGTCTGAGAAGGCGACGACGTTCTCCGCCATTCCTTCCAGATCGGCGAGCTCCTCGCCCTTCTCATTCACCGTGATCGCGCCGTAGGGCAGTACGTCGATCACCGCGTCGCGCCCGATGATGTCGAGCTGTTCTCTCAGATGCTCCGCGCTGTCGGGAACCGGATTGAGGTTCGGCATGGTGCAGACGGTCGTGTAGCCGCCGCGCGCAGCCGCCTTTGAGCCGGTCGCTATTTTTTCTTTATAAGAAAATCCCGGCTCGCGAAAGTGCACATGCACGTCACAAAAGCCGGGAAAGGCAACTAAATTATCAGAGCACTGGGAAAGAGCAGTCGGACAGAAAAGGGCGCTGTCGACCGAGGGCAGAAAGTCCGTCATTCTCTTGATCTGAGGGTTTTTCATTTTCTCAACACCCATATCGTTACTCCTTTCATTCATACCCATACTGCAAAAAAGCGTCCGTAAATCTAACGAAAAAGCCTCACGCTAGGCGAGGCTGAATATGCAAAAGCCCGGGTAAACCTACCCGTATACATATATCAATCTTGTCGATATCACAGTATCGCCTTAAAGATTTGTTGTTATTCTGCGAAATACGAACAAAATCTAGGCAATTTGACGAATTACCCACCCGGAATTTTCTCCTGAGAAAAAATACAGAATCCGAATTGATTTTCGCCCCTTATTCCATGTATTGTAGGTTTGTCAATGATGTGTTACACATCAAGAAAGAATGACCTCTCCAGTATGTAAGAAGCGGTCAAGAAACTCTCGCGGAGATTTCCAGCCAAGA
>CACYFH010000033.1 GCA_902773635.1 uncultured Ruminococcus sp.
GGCATGACGATGGCTACAGCGTCTCCGGTACATACTCCTTTAGACCTGAGAAAGCAAAAGATTCTTTCCGCGCTCTTGCGCAGCTGCGGGTACGTGACCTCCCGTTCATCATCAAACAGAGCCCGTCCGTTACCTCCGAGCTTTATTCCTTCTTCCAACATTTGAGCAATCGTCATAATCATCATCCCTTTCCGTAAAAACCGAGATAAACTTGCAGGTGTTACTTTTCCGGTCGGTTTTCTGCTCCCCATGTGCAGAGCTGATCGAGCACCTTCATCAACGAATGACCGCGTTCTGTCAAGGTGTACTCAACCTTTGGCGGTATTTCAGGGTACATCTTCCGGTTGATTAAGCCGTCGCGTTCCAATTCCTTCAACGTTTGACTAAGCGTTTTATCAGCAGCGTTTCCGAGATAACGGCGCATTTCATTGAAGCGGACAGGCTCGTATTATTTATGATATGATGTTATCATTATTATTGTAGGAAGTCAATAATACTTACACTGTCAAATTTGGAGGTAATTCATACTAATACCTAATAAAAAGCAGACAATCTTTGCGGTCTATTTTCCGCAATACTGCGTTGTCGTACTTGCAAGGCGTCACAGACTGTAGAAAAAGTGTCATCCTGAACGAAGTGAAGGATCTTTAAACCGCATAAAGCCTAAGATTCTTCGCTGCGCTCAGAATGACAATTGAACTTTCTTCGCTGCGCTCAGAATGACAATTGAACTTTATCGACACGCTGAGACGCCAAAAAGCCCGATAGAATCGGGCTTTTTGGGGTGAATATCTCTTTTATTCACTTAGTATGGCTGGGAAGGCGGGGTTCGAACCCACGAATGACGGAGTCAAAGTCCGTTGCCTTACCGCTTGGCTACTTCCCAATAACAGATATAGTATACCATATTTTCAAACAATGTCAATATTTTATCAAAAACACAGGGCGGAGAATATCTCCGCCCATTTTTCTTCTCAGATAGTCTCGACCGTCAGCGTCTCGCCGTCGGAGGACAGCGCGATACCCGTGATACCGCCCTCGCCGTGCAGGATCATCTGCTCGGTGATCTTATCCTCGACTTCCTTGCGGATGAGGTTTCTCAGGTCGCGTGCGCCGGACTGACCGTTGCAGGACTTCCCTGCGAGATACCTGCACGCCTGATCGTCAAAGCGGAACTCGATTCCCTTCTCGCGCAGGGTCTCGACATACTCGCTGAGCATCAGATGCGCGATCTTGATGAAGCTCTCTTCATCAAGGCTCTTGAACACGATGATCTCGTCTACTCTCGCGATGAACTCGGGTCTGAGGAACTCTCTGAGCCCCTTCATCACGCTCTCATACTCCGCGCTCTCCTGCGTCTTGCCGAAGCCGAGCGCGTTCTCCTTATGCGAGGAACCCGCGTTCGAGGTCATCACGATCACGGTGTTCGAGAAGTCCACCGTGCGGCCGTGCGCGTCGGTGAGCTTGCCCTCGTCGAGGATCTGCAGCAGAATGTTCATCACGTCCGGATGCGCCTTCTCGATCTCGTCGAACAGGAGGACGGAATACGGTCTGCGTCTGACCTTCTCCGTCACCTGACCCGCCTCGTCATAGCCGACATAGCCGGGAGGCGAACCGATGATCTTGGAAACCGAGTGCTTCTCCATGAACTCGGACATATCAAGCCTGATCAGCGTCTCGGGCGTGTCGAAAAGCTCCTGAGACAGCACCTTGACCAGCTCCGTCTTGCCCACGCCGGTCGGACCGACGAAGATGAAGGAAGCAGGTCTGCGGCGCGGCGAGATCTGCACGCGCGAGCGCTTGATCGCCTTTGCGAGCGCGTCGACCGCCTCGTCCTGACCGATGATCTTGCTCTTCAAGGCGCCTTCGATATCCTTGAGCTTTAACAGCTCGTTCTCTCTGACTCTCGACTGCGGGATGCCCGTCCAAAGCTCGATCACGTTCGCGAGATCCTCTTCCGTAACGCCCGCGATCAGGTTCGCTTCATCAAAGCCCTTGAGGTGATTGTCCACGCGCGCAAGCTCCGAGGTCACGGTCGCGAGCGCCTCATAGTCGATCTCATCCTCCGCGGAGATCGCCTCCTTGGTGGACTGCAGCGCCTTCTTCTCGTCCATGAGGTTCTCGTAATCCTCGCGCTGTTTATTTCTCAGAGAAGCGCAGGCGCAGGCTTCATCCAGCAGGTCGATCGCCTTATCCGGCAGGAAGCGGTCGGTGATATATCTCTCGGAGAACACCGCCGCCTTGCGGACGATATCGTCTCCGACCTTCACGTTATGGTGTTTCTCATAATATTCGCGGATGCCCATGAGGATGTCGATAGTGTCCCCCACGCTCGGCTCCGCGACCTTCACGGGCTGGAAGCGTCGCTCCAGCGCGGAATCCTTCTCGATGTACTTGCGGTACTCGTTGAAGGTCGTCGCGCCGATCACCTGGATCTCACCGCGGGAGAGCGCGGGCTTTAAGATATTCGCCGCGTTCATCGTGCCCTCGCTGTCGCCGCCGCCGACGAGATTATGCACCTCGTCGATGAACAGGATGATGTTGCCGGCTTCCTTGACTTCTTTCGTCAAGCCCTTGATGCGGCTCTCATACTGTCCGCGGAACTGCGTGCCCGCGATCAGCGCGGTCAGGTCGAGCAGCTGGATCTCCTTATCCTTGAGACGGTGCGGCACGTTGCCCTGCGCGATACGCAGCGCCAGCCCCTCCGCGATCGCCGTTTTACCGACGCCCGGCTCACCGATCAGGCAGGGGTTGTTCTTGGTGCGTCTTGAGAGGATCTGGATGATACGCTCGATCTCCTTATCTCTGCCGACCACGCGGTCGATCCTGCCGCCTCTCGCCTTTGCCGTGAGATCCTCACAGTAAAGCCCGATGTACTTGCGGTTCTTCTGCTGACGCTTGTTTTCCTTATTCTTTTTATCAGTACCCGCGCCGTTCTGGGCGGCGTTGTTCTGACCGCCGAACATGTTGAAGAAATTCGGGAAGGACGGCGCGCCGCCGGGAGTGAACTTCTCCTCGTCGTCATCCTCGCCGTTCTCGGTGGGCGCAAGCTCGCTGTTCGCCTGATTGGAGAGGTTCTGGAGCATCTCGCCCATATCCCCCATATCGCCCATATTCTGCATGATGGAGTCCATCTGCTCCTGTACGTTCTCGAGATCGTCGGGAGAGATACCCATTTTCTTGATGATATCCTCGACCGGCTTGATGCCGAGCTCCTTCGCACACAGGAGACAATAACCGCGCGGCTGCCGGTCGTCCTTGTTGCTGGACACGAACACCACCGCGGGACGCTTGTTGCATCTTGAACAGATCATATACCTACTCCTTTACTTCTTATTTTTCTCGGTGATAGAAGCCTTCACGGACGGCTTCTCGTCCTCCTTCTCTTTGAGCTGCTTCTGGATCTTGAAGAAGATGATCGCGTAATTCACCAAAGAGAAGATCATCATGCCTGCCGTCACGCCGAGCACGGTCAGCGACAGGGTCTCGTTTTTGTATTTGAATATCTCCATCAATACGACCATGCCCACGGAGATGTAGAACATGAAGGTGCTTGCCTTGCCGTACCAGGAGGACTTGGGCGGGATCACGCCCTTGTTGATGATGATGGTGCCGCCGATGATCATGAGCGTGTCCTTGAGCACCATGATGATCATGAGCGGGAGCACATAAGGCTGAATGAAGATCAGGCACACGCCCACAGCGATCAGGGTCAGCTTGTCCGCGAGCGGATCGAGCACCTTGCCGAGCTCCGATTCCTGATGGAATTTCCGCGCGATCATGCCGTCGAGCAGATCGGAGATACCCGAGATCGCCAGAATGATGATCGCCGGGATATAGTTATTGGTGATGTACTTAGCCGCGACAAAGAACGCGACGAAGGGCGTGATCAGGATGATCCTGATGAACGACAGCGCATTGGGTATCGTCATCAGGTCTTTACTTATTACCTCATTTTTCGTTTCATTACTCATGTTCTTACCCTCTCCTGCGCCGATCCTCACTTGATGAGAGAACCGATCGCTGTAAATATATTACCACTATAGAAGTGATAAAATATGAAAGAATTGTAAATTGTTGATTCATTGAACCATCCTGTCTGCGAACCGAAGGTCGGCAGAAGGAGCTTTGCGAGATACGCCAGCATGCTGATCAGCAGGAACGCGTCGACCAGACCGATCACGCCGCCGATGATACGGTTCGCCGTGCGGATGACCGGAAGCTCAAAGAGCCTTAAAACCGGCCGGACGATCACGAGCCTGATCAACAGGCACAACAGCAAAAACAGCAGCAGCGTGATGAAGAAGATCAGGATGTTCTGCGCGATAGGTCTCAGCGCGCCGTCGACCGCGTTGACCGTCGGCTCCGCGACGCCTGAGAGCGCCCCTTGTATCAGCTCGGACGGCTCCTTTCCCGAGAGACTGAGCAGTCCCGAGAGCCAGGAGGGGAGCTTCGCCGCCGTGTCGACGCTGAGGTTGCCGATCGCGTTTTCGATCGCCTTCTCGATCGCGGGCTGTACCAGCGAATCATATATCCTGAACGCGATCAGCTTGCCGAGCACCGTCGCCAGCGCATAGGACGCGATCGCCGTCAATATCCCTGCCAGCGCCTTCGCCGCGCCGCGGAAGTAATTGATCACGACCAGAATAATGACGATCGCGACCAGAATGATATCATAGATCATAAGTCCCTCACAGTGTCACCGTGTCGATGTAGCCGGTGCACAGCACATACGCGTCCGAGGCGGTATACATCACGACCGCGTGCGGGTCGGAGCTGAGTGCCTTGTCGTTATAATGCGTGCCGTCCTTGCTGTAGAGCATCACGCTGTCTGAGGAGAGCAGCATGACCCTGCCCTTGTAGGTCGACAGCCCGATGATCCTCTCGTCGATGTTGAAGGACTTCTCCGCCTTACCCGACGAGTTGAAGGACACGATATCGCAGTTCCTGCCGTCGCCCGAGCTTGAGAGAGCGAGCGTGTAGGTCGAAGTATCGGTATTGATGTCATAAGCTGTCAGCGCGCGTCCCTCATAGGCATAGGTCTCCACGCTTCCGTTGGACGTGTTGACGGAGTAAGCCGCCGTACTGCCGATAGCGCAGGCGCGGTCGCCGCTGAGATAACGCACCTCATAGATAAGATCACCCTGATACTCAGAGAAGTACCGCGGGGAATCCTTCGTGAAATCCAGAACGTATACAGAAGCGATGGAAACGCCGTCGAGCGCCGAGATACCGGACACGACCGCCTGTTTTCCCGAATCGCTCAGGTCTACGGAGGTCACATAATAATCCGCGAAGGAATAGGCGTAGATCTGGTTCTGCTCGTCGTCATAGACATAGAGCTTGGAGAGATAGCCGCCGTTCTGGGTCACCAGCGCGTACACGCCCTTGTTATTGATCGCCGCGCAGATGATGTTGTCCTCCGCTTCGAAGGCTTGGAACTTCCCATCCTTCCCGATGATCTGATACGCCGTACCGCCGAGGTTGTAGACCAGCGTTTTCTCGTTAGAGGACGCCATTGCGGGACGGATGAACGCGTGCTGTACCGAGTAAACGGAGCGCCCGTAGTTGTTGAGCAGCTGCGTCCTGGTGTCGGAGCAATAGCAGACGTCCTGTCCCTTACGGACGAAGCTCCCTGCGCTGACGTTCTCCCCCTTGATATCCAGCGGGAATTTCTCCTCGCTGTTGCGGTTGAAGATGCCGTAGTTGATGAAGTTCGAGATATTGTGCATGGAGAAGCGGTCGCCGCCGAAGGCGAACAGCATCACGACGAACAGCACGACGAGGATCAGCACCGCGAGGATGATCTGCTTTTTCGTAAAGCGGGAGCTTTTTTTCCTGCGTGCGCGGCGAGTCTCACCCTCTTCTTCGTCGGGTTCTTCCTCGTCCGCTTCTGTCGGCTCAGGCTTTTTGCCGTGCTGTTTTTTCATCAGCTTCTCGAGCTTTTTCGCGTTTTTCTCTTTCAGTCTTTGTTCTTTTTTCAGTTCACGGGCTGTCTTTTCCTTCTCCGTGTTCGTCTCCTCACCCTCGGCTTCGTTCTCCGAAACCTCAGAGGGCTCATACGCGCGCGGCGTCTCGTCCCGTTTCTCTTTTGCGTGTTTTGTATGCTTCATAATGTATCCTTTTGATTGGCTGGGGATATGTCGATATCCTCAGTTCACATAAAATACTTTGTTCAGGTACAAGCCCTGCGGCGGAGCGGTCGGCCCCGCGCACTTTCTGTTTTCCGCCTCGATGATCTGCGGGAGCGAGCCATATGGGATCCTCCCCTGCCCGATCGCGAGCAGCGTCCCGACCATGATCCGCACCATATTGTACAGAAAGCCGTCAGCCGCTACCGTAAAAGTCAAGAGATTGCCGTCCTTCTGAACGCGGAAGTACTTCACCGTGCGGGTGAAGTCCCCCTTTTCCCTTCTGTCGAGCGTACAGAAGGAGGTGAAGTCGTGCGTCCCTACGAACGCCTGCGCCTCTTTATTCAGCGCCTCGATATCGAGGTCATAGCGGTAGTGGAGCATCAGCCCGTCCGCAAAGGGATTGCGTACCCGGCTGTTCCACACCTTATAAACATACTCCTTGCCCTTGCAGGAATACCGCGCATGAAAATCCTCCGGCACATCGACGATCTTCGTCACCGCTACGTCGAGCGGCAGATAGCGGTTGAGCGCCATCATCAGCCGATCCTTCGCGATCGGATGCTCGATCTTCATCGACACACAGTACATATTCGCATGCACGCCGCTGTCGGTACGCGAACAGCCCTTGATATCCGGGCGCTCATGGATGATCTCGAACAAGGCGTTCTGAAAGACCTCCTGCACCGTCAGCGCGTTCTCCTGTATCTGCCAGCCGTGGTAATGCGTCCCGCAGTAGGACAGGGTCAACAGTAAATTTCTCATCATAAATCTTATACTTTTCCGAAGAATACGTCCAGCAGCACCACGCCGGCGAGGATCAGAACCCCGAACACGATGCACCAAGCGTCGCGCGAACCCATGTGGAGCTGTTTCATGCGCGTGCGGCCCGCGCCGCCCTGATAACAGCGGCATTCCATCGCCACCGCCAGCTCATACGCGCGTCGGAACGCGGAGACGAACAGCGGGATCAGCACCGGCACCAGCGCCTTGATCCGCGCGATAAAGTTGCCGCTCTCCATATCGGCGCCCCTCGCCTTCTGCGCCGCCATGATCTTGTCGGTCTCCTCCAGCAGGGTCGGCACGAATCTTAATGCGATCGACATCATCATCGCGATCTCGTGCACCTTGACGTGGAAGATTTTCAGCGGCTTCATCAGCCTCTCGAGCGCGTCCGTCATATCCGTCGGCGAGGTCGTGAAGGTCAGCGCCGAGCTGAGCAGGATCAGGCAGATGATGCGTACACAGACGAAGATCGCGTTGTGGATGCCCGCCCAGGTGATCTTGAAGATCCACCATTGTGCGATCGGCTCGCCCGTTCCGTAGAACAGGTTCAGCACCGAGGTGATCAGCACGATGATGATGATGACCTTCAGGCTTTTGAGGTACATTTTCAGCGGCACGCGGCTCATGATCACGATCGCGAGCACCGTCGCGCCCATCAGCGCCAGCGCGTAGAAGTTGAACGCACAGAAAATCAGCACGATATACGCGATCAGGCTGACGATCTTCACTCTTGGGTCGAGGCGGTGCAGTAAGGAATTCGCCGGAAAATACTGACCGAGGGTGATATCTCTCACAGGCGCCCCTCCCCTCTTAGATATTCTGTAATCTCCTCCACGGCTTTATCCACCGTGAGAGTACCTTTTTTCAGCGGAACACCCGCCGCGATCAGGTCGTCGATGATCGAGGTGATCTGCGGCACGCGCAGTCCCATCGTGCTCAGCCTTTCTCCTTCGGAGAAGACCGCGTCCGTGGTGTCGAACATCTCGAGCTTCGAGCGGTTCATCACCATCACCTTGTCACAGACCTCCGCGACGTCCTCCATCGAGTGCGAGACGAGCAGAACGGTGTTTCCTCTCTCCTTGTGATAGCGGTATATCTGCGCGAGCAGGACGTCTCTGCCCAGCGGGTCGAGACCCGCGCACGGCTCGTCTAAGATCAGCACGTCCGGATCCATCGCGATCACGCCCGCGATCGCGGCTCTGCGCTTTTCTCCTCCGGAGAGGTCGAACGGAGATTTCTCCAGCAGCTCGTCCTTCAAGCCGACGAACTTCGCCGCGCTCAGCACACGCTGCTTCACTTCCTCCTCGCTCAGCCCCATGTTCGTCGGGCCGAAGGCGATATCCTTCGCGACCGTCTCCTCAAAGAGCTGATACTCCGGGTATTGGAACACCAGCCCCACGCGGAAGCGTATCTTTCTGATCTCCTTCGGCTTCGCCCAGATATCGACGCCGTCGAGGGAGACCGTGCCCTTTGTGGGCTTTATCAGACCGTTCAAGGTCTGTACCAGCGTGGATTTGCCGGAGCCGGTATGCCCGATGATCCCGACAAAATCCCCGCGTTCTATCTCAAAGCTGATATCGTCCACCGCGGTATGCGCGAACGGCGTGCCTGCCGAGTAGACGACCGTCAGGTCTTTCACTTGCAGTAAACTCACAGGAGCACCTCCCTGAGCATCGACACACAGTCCATTTCATTCAGCGGCAGGCGGTCGAGCTTCACCCCGCAGGCGCGCAGCTTGTGACAGAGCTCCGTCGCCTGAGGAACGTCCAGACGGTGCTTCTTCAACAGCTCCACGCGGGAGAATACCTCGTCGGCGGTGCCTGAGGTCAGCACCTTTCCGTTATCCATGACGTACACGGTGTCCGCCATGACGGCTTCCTCCATGTAATGGGTGATCATCACGACGGTGATGCCGTTCTCGCGGTTGAGCTTCATGATGGTGTCCATGACCTCCGAGCGCCCCTTCGGGTCGAGCATCGCGGTCGGCTCGTCGAGCACGATACAGTCGGGCTGCATGGCGATGATGCCCGCGATGGCAACACGCTGCTTCTGACCGCCGCTGAGCTTGTACGGCGCTTTGAGACGGTGCTCATACATATCGACCGCCTTCAAAGCATCATCCACGCGCTGTCTGATCTCGTCGGAGGGGATACCTAGGTTTTCAGGGCCGAAGGCGACGTCCTCCTCCACGATGCTCGCGACAAGCTGGTTGTCGGGATTCTGGAGCACAAGACCCACCCTGCGGCGGATATCATAGGTCAGCTTCTCGTCGGATGTATCCATGCCGTCGATGTACACCTTCCCCTTCTGCGGGGTTAGCATGGCGTTGAGGTGCTTTGCGACGGTGCTTTTCCCCGAGCCGTTATGCCCGAGGAGCGCGACAAATTCGCCCTTCTTGATCTCAAAGGACACGCCGTCGAGCACAGGCTTCACACGGCTGAGCTTGCCGTCCTCGTCCTGTACCTCATATTGAAAGCTGACATTCTGCACAGAAATAAATTCCATATACTCTCCAAATTGGTAGTCTGTAGTTGCTGGTTGCTGGTTGCTAGTTGCTGGTTACTGGTCGCTGGTCGCTGGTCGCTAGTTGCTAGTTGCTAGTTACTGGTCACTGTCCACTGACCACTGATCACTAATCACTGACCACTGACCACTGATCACTGACCACTAATCACTGACCACTAATCACTGACCACTGTCCACTGTCCACTGATCACTGTCCACTGGTCACTCTCCCCGCCAGATCGCGGTCGAACCGCACGGCAGGCACATCCCTGTATCCGTGACAGGCAAGCCGATCTCGTCCGAGCTGACCGAGCCGCCGAAGCGGGACTTGATCACCGTGCCGAGCAGATACTCCATCACGGAGGGCGAGAGCCCCGTCGTGTAGGAGTTCAGGATCACGAACGCGGGCTTTTCAGACAACACGTCCGCGCATAATTCCACAAAAGAATAAAGCTGTTCCTCCAGCTTCCAAATCTCACCGGAAGGGCCTCTGCCGTAGGACGGCGGGTCCATGATGATGCCGTCATAGCGCCGTCCGCGGCGAATCTCGCGCGCCACGAACTTGCCGCAGTCGTCCACGATCCAGCGCACCGGCTTGTCGATCACACCGGAGGAAGCGGCGTTCTCCTTCGCCCACGCGACCATGCCCTTCGACGCGTCCACATGGCACACGCTCGCGCCTGCTTTCAGACACGCGATCGTCGCACAGCCCGTGTAGCCGAAGAGGTTCAGCACATTCAGCGGACGGTCGGAGGAGCGGATGATATCGGCGGCGAAGTCCCAGTTGACCGCCTGCTCGGGGAAGATACCGGTATGCTTGAAGCCCATCGGCTTGACGTTGAAGCAAAGCTCGCGGTATTTCACCTGCCACGCGTCGGGGATCTTCTTGTAGACCTGCCACTTTCCGCCGCCGGTGTTGGAGCGCAGATACCGCGCGTGCGCGTTGCGCCACAGCGGATTCTTGCGCTCGGTATGCCAGATGACCTGCGGGTCGGGACGGATGAGGATGATATTACCCCACCGCTCGAGCCGCTCGCCGTCCGACGAATCTATCAGTTCATAATCTTTCCAAAATTCAGAGCTTCTCATTTTCTCTCCGTTGTAAGTTGGTAGTTAGCAGTTGCTTGAAAGGCTCCCTTTGGTAAAGGGAGCTGTCGCCAAAGGCGACTGAGGGATTGCAAAAACTGTCTGAGCGAAGCGAGTCACAATACAAGAACGCTTCCACCATATCAATCCCACAGAAGGGCAGATTCCCAATCAATCATCAAACAAGCTCCCCTGAGCCGCCGCGGTGTTCGCGGGCGCTTTATAGCCCAGGTGCTCATATGCCGCCGCTGTCACACAGCGGCCGCGCGGGGTGCGCGAGAGGAAGCCGATCTGCATGAGATACGGCTCGTAAACGTCCTCGATAGTGACCGCTTCTTCGCCGATCGCCGCCGCGAGGGTTTCCAATCCGACAGGACCGCCGCGATAATACTTGATCATCGCTTCGAGCATGCGTCGGTCGTTCTGGTCGAGACCCAGCTCGTCGATCTCCAAACGGTCGAGCGCCGTCTGCGCGACCTTGAGGTCGATCACGCCGTCCGAGATGACCTCGGAGAAATCGCGCACGCGCTTTAACAGACGGTTCGCAATTCGCGGCGTACCGCGCGAGCGGGACGCAAGCTCCAGGGCGCCTTCCTCGTCGATCCTGATATTCAGGATGCCCGCAGAGCGGGTAATAATCCTCGCGAGCTCCTCGGGAGAATACAGCTCCAGTCTGAGGACGACGCCGAAGCGGTCTCTCAGCGGCGCGGTGAGCTGACCCGCGCGGGTCGTCGCGCCGACGAGGGTGAAGCGCGGGAGCGGCAGATGGTAGGAAGCCGCCATCTGACCCTTGCCCGTGATGATATCAATGGCAAAGTCCTCCATCGAGGGGTAGAGGATCTCCTCTACCGAGCGTGAGAGACGGTGGATCTCGTCGATAAAGAGCACGTCGCCGGGGTTGAGGTTGGTCAGAAGCGCCGCCAGATCGCCGGGCTTCTCGATCGCAGGACCCGAGGTGATGCGGATATTCACGCCCATCTCATGCGCGATGATCGCAGAGAGCGTGGTTTTTCCCAGTCCGGGAGGGCCGTACAGCAGAACGTGGTCGAGCGATTCGCCGCGCTTCTTCGCGGCTTCGATAAAGACCTTTAAGTTCTCCTTCGCCTTCTCCTGACCGATGTACTCGTCGAGCGTTCTCGGTCTGAGGGGATTGTCGGCTTCGCCGCCGTCGGACGGGATCTCCGAGGTATCCATGATCCGATCCTCAAAGTCCATCTCAAAATCAGTGTTATAATCCATGAAAAGTTCCTTTCATCAAGCCATCTGTTTCAACGTCGCGGCGATCATCTGCTCCACGGACATCGACGGATCGAGCCGCGAGAGGATCGGGGTCACGTCCGCCGCCGAGTAGCCGAGCACCGCGAGCGCGGCGACAGCCTTCGGTACGTTGCCGGTATCGGCGATGACCGTGCCCTTGCTGATCTCGAAGCCCTCCGTCTGGGCGACGCCCTTGATCTTGTCCTTCAATTCGAGGACGATACGCTGGGCGAGCTTCGGACCCACGCCGTTCGCGCGGGTGAGAGTCTTGCTGTCCCCGGAGGAAACGCACATCGCGATCTGCTCCGGCGAGAGGTCGGAGAGGATCGCCAGCGCAACCTTCGGGCCGACGCCCGTGATGCCGATGAGCATCTTGAAGGTGGAGAGCTCCCCCTTCGTCGCGAAGCCGAACAGCTCCATCGCGTCCTCACGCACGTTCATATAGGTGTACAGCATCACTTCGCTGTTCAATTTCAATTGCTTCTGGGTATTGATAGAGGTCTGCACGCGGTAGCCCACGCCGCCGCATTCCACGACCGCAAAGCCCGCGTCCATCAGTATCAGATTGCCGCGCACGGAATAGATCATTACTTGATGCCTCGTTTCATCATGGTTTCGCGCAGGTTCGTTCCCGCCGCCTGCGTGTGGGTCAGCGCCAGCGCCAACGCGTCGGCGGTGTCGTCGGGCTTGGGCACTTCCTTGAGGTGCAGAAGCCTTCTCGTCATTTCCTGTACCTGCGGTTTTAACGCCTTGCCGTAGCCGGTGACGGCGGTTTTCACCTGTAAGGGCGTGTACTCATACACCGGGATTCCCGCCTGCTGAGCCGCAAGCAGGATCACGCCCCTCGCCTCCGCGACGTAGATCGCGGTGGTGGTGTTGGTGTTGAAATAGAGCTTCTCGATCGACATGACGTCGGGTTTTGACCTCTCGATCAGCTCGACCATATCGTCATAAATTTTCTTTAAACGAAAATTAAAATCGGTATGCGCTTCGGTCGTGATCGCGCCGAAGGCGATCGGCTTATGGCGGATGCCCTGATATTCAATTACGCCCCACCCGACGATCGCATAGCCGGGGTCGATGCCAAGAATGACCAAATCCTCCGCTCCTTTTTGGCTTAAACCTATAATAAGCCGATTTTGACAGTTTATTATAGCATAAAAGCCCATATAGTTCAATAAAAAATTAAAAAAAGAACAAAAATCCGGAGAAATGCCGCGGTTTCGGCACTCTCCGGAAATCGGTCGATTTTTCAGTTTTTTGAAGAATATTTCTTTAAAAAGGCGGAAAAACGATTATTTTTCTCTCTTTTTAGAAGCGTTTATTTTTCCGATAAAGAATAATCCTGCAACAGCAACCACCAGCACGATCAGCACCGTCGGATAGGCATTTCCGGTTTTCACCGCGTTGGGGTTGGAGCCGGTATTTGTTTTCTGATCGGGCGTCGCGGCTTTCTCGGTCGGCTTCACCGCAGAGGTCGGGGTCTGGGCGGGAGCATCGCCGCAGGTAACGGTCGCAGTGACAGTGCAAATGTCGCGATCCGCAGTAAGCTCTCCGATGCTCTCTCCGTTGAAGGTCACCTTCACGTTCTCGGTGAATTCATAGCCGAACTTCGGCACGACGAAAACGCTCACGCCGTAGGTCTTGCCTTTCTCAAAAGTTCCCTTAAAGACGGATTCCGGATCCTTCGCGTCGCTGAGCCAGAACGTGTTCATGCCTGTCTCCGTCCAGAAGCTCGGCTCTACCTCGGCGCCCTCGGTGAGAACCTGCGCGTTCGGGCGGGGATACTGATAATCAAAGGTAAGATCGGGGGTCTCATAGGTTTTTGTACCGATCACATCGCCGGCAACGGGACGGTCGACCGTGACCTCGACAGCGTCGATCAGCTTGTACCAGACGGCGTAGAGGGTCACGCTGCCGCCGGAGATCTGCACCTCGTCCCCGGCGAAGTAGGCCGCCGCGCCTCTGCGGCTGGTGGCCCAGCCCTGGAAGCTGTAGCCGCTGCGGGTGGGGACGCGGTCGGTGATCTGCGCCCGGCCGGTATAGGTGGGATTGCCGCTGGAGTCGGTGCCGGTCTTGGTCTGGGTCAGCAGCACCGTAGCCGCCGGGGCGTTGGAGCCGCCGTTTGCATCGTAGTTGATCTGATAGTTCTTCTCCCACACGGCGTAGAGGGTCTTGTCTTTCGTCACGGGGATGTCCCGCCGCCCCTCCTTGTCGGAGTCGTACTTATAGAGCTTGTCGCTCTTGGTGGCGTCGGCGGTCTCGCCCCAGCCGACGAAGGTGTAGTAGTCCCGGTTGGGCTCCTGCTCGGGGATGTTCACGCCCAGATCCCCACTCTCGGTGGAGCCCACCACATGGACGATGGGATCCGGCGCGTTCTCGCCGCCGTTTGCGTCAAAGCTCAGGGTGGCCAGCACCTGGTCGATGTCGGCCACGCCGTGGCCATTGGTGTCATAGCCGTAGACGGCGTAGACCGTCACGCTGTTGTCCAGCAGATCCGGCAGCTCCTGGATGCCCTTAACGCTCACGGTGCTGACGGTCTCGGGCTTCTCCTCGCCGTTCGAGTAGATCTTCTCCAGCCGGGTCTCGCTCCAGCCCAGGAACACCACCGGCACCCCGTCCACAGCCTCGTGGGTGGGGGCAGGCTCGGTCTTCAGCGGGTATTCCTTCTGGGGGGAGACGTTGCTCTCCTGTCCCGGGCCGCCCACGCCGCCGTTGGGATCGTAGACGATGGTGGCGTTGCCCAGGCCCAGCATCTTGGTTTTCGCGGTCTTCTCCGTGCTGTCATAGGGGCCGATGTGCCGCCCGGAAACCGTGCCCTCCAGGCTGACCTTGGCCGTGGAGACCAGGTATTCGTCCTGCTCGGCGGTGCTCTCCTTGAAATCCAGGGCGCTGAGATTGGTGCCGCAGGTGAAGGTCATGGGCTGGGTCAGCTCGTCGAGATGCGCCGCCCAGTCCTCCTTCAGCTTGAACCTGGCCACGACCTTGTTCCCCTCCTGGGTGGGTTCCCCGTCCAGTTCAAAGACGCTGCTCTGCAGCTGGCAGCCGGCCAGATCCGGCGTCAGGCGCTCATCCAGCGTCAGGGTGATGGTGCCGCTGACCTCGGCCTCGGCGCCCAGGTTATGGGCCCCCTCGATGAGGCTCTTCAGCCGCTCGCTCAGCGTGAAGCTCAGGGTGTAGTCCACCGGGTAGCGGAGGATACTGCTGTCCAGCAGCCGGGTGATGCTCTCGGGCGCGCGCAGCTCCAGGCTGGTCTCCGCGCCGGTCTCTTCCTCGCCGGTCTCCTCACCGCCGTCCAGCAGCCCCTCCGGCAGCGCCGGCTCCTCGGGCTGCTCGCTGCGCTCCAGGAGCTTGGCGCCCTTGAAGGTCTCCACCTTGGCGCTCTCCGGCGCCAGGATGGCGGGCAGGGTGTTCTCCGCCTTTTCGGTGTCCCGGATGGCGCTCTCCGGCTCCAGGCACAGGCTGCTCTTCTCCCCCAGGCTCACGGCGGAGCGGCCGCCGAAGTTGCGCAGCTCCGCGCCGGTGCTGAGAGTCAGGCTGCCGCCCTCTCCCACGGAGACGATGGCCTCCTGCACCAGATCCCGGTGATCCGCCGGGGCGGAGGTGCCGTTCTCCTCCTCCACCGGGGCGGCTGCGTCCTGCGCCGCCGCGGGCTCGGTCTCCTGTGCCTCCGCCGTCTCAAGCTCCTCGGGCTGTTCCGCCTCTTCCGCTTCGGTGGGCTGCTCTGCGGGGGCGGGCTCCTGCGCCGTCTCAAAGAGGCTGCCCTCGTGCCGGCCCGCATCGTCCAGGATCACCTTGACAAGGCTCAGCCTGCCCGCCGTCAGCTTGCTGTTCTCCGGTGCGCGCAGCTCGATCATGGCGGGGTTATACCAGCCCCCGTCCTTGTCCTTGTCCGGCTCAAAGCCCTCCGCTCGGGTGACGGTGACGGGCTTTTCCGCGGCCTGGATCGTCACGTCCCGCCCGGTGAAGCGGGCGACGCGCTTGGCCTCCAGATCCGTCAGCACCAGGATCAGCACCGGCTGCTCCGGGGTCTTGTTGGCCTCCTCGGCCGCCCGGGCCAGGGAGGCGAAGGGCGCAATCTGGCTGCCGCTGCCCTTCTCATCGTCCCCCTCCTTGGAGACATAGAGCTCCACACAGGGGTCGGGCTCCTCCGGGCTTGCGTCCTCGCCGCCGATCAGGAGCTTGGGCTCCTCGGTGGGGAGAGGCTCCTCCGTCTGCTCCGGCTCCGAGGGCTCCTCCGCCAGGGCGGGCGCCGACAGCGCCAGCACCAGGATCATCGCAAGAAACAGCGCAAAACCGCGCTTCCAAAAATTCTTCATCAAGGCAACTCCTCCTGCGTCCGGCGGATTTTTCCCATTTTGGAAACATTTGACGCCAAAACGCAACTATTTTCGGCACAATACTGCCCATTCCAGTACATTCAAGGCATTATATCACATTCTTTATAAGAAAGTACTAAAAATTTTTGCGGGAAATAAAAAAGGGAAATTGTTTTTCCCGTCGTATAAAGGAAGTAGACGGAAATGGGAGGTGAGGCTATGTCTCTTCCCCGCGAGGAACGAGAACAGCTGGAGCATCTGATGATCGGGCCCTACGGCGTGCTCTCCGAGAACAGCCGGGGTCGTCTGCACCCGGAAGCGGAGTGCGACATTCGCCCCTGCTTCCAGCGGGATATTGACCGGATCACTCACTCCAAGTCCTTTCGCCGCCTCAAGCACAAGACCCAGGTCTTCCTCCAGCCGGAGGGGGATCACTACCGCACCCGCCTGACCCACACCCTGGAGGTGACGCGGCTTGCGCGGACGGTGGCCCGGGCCCTGCGGCTCAACGAGGATCTGGCGGAGGCCATCGCCCTGGGGCACGATCTGGGACACACGCCCTTCGGCCACGCCGGAGAGCGGGCGCTGAACAAGATCTACGAGGGCGGCTTCAAGCATTATGAGCAGAGCCTGCGGGTGGTGGATCTGCTGGAGCGGGACGGGCAGGGGCTGAACCTCTGCTACGAGACCCGCATGGGCATTTTGAACCACACCCACGGCGCCCCGGACGATACCCGGGAGGCCACCACGGTGCGCCTCTGCGACCGGATCGCCTACATCAACCACGACCTGGACGACTCCATCCGGGCGGGACTTTTGACGGCGGAGCAGGTGCCGGAGCGCATCCGCCTGACCTGCGGGGAGCGCAACAGCCAGCGCATCAACGCCTTTTTGACCGATCTCATCCGCAACAGCGCGGACGGGGAGCTGAAGATGTCCCCTGAGATGTGGGAGACCTTCCTCTACTTTCACAGCTTCATGTATTCCGATATCTACACCAATCCCGTGGCGAAGAGCGAGGAGAGCAAGGTGGAGGGCATCCTCGGCCGGCTCTATGACTACTACACCGCCCA
>CACYFH010000034.1 GCA_902773635.1 uncultured Ruminococcus sp.
CAATTCCGATTCTTCTGTTACCAGCTCCTGTCACGCGCCCTCTGCCTTTTTACATTTGTGTCTTTTGCCTATTGACAAACGGTCACTACATAACAGTATTTTAATCCAAAGAGCGGGACAGTGATCGCTTCATAATCAAAGGGACTGTACAAACAGCTGATGAGACAAGCTGTTATATGGCGGAATAGTCCCGAAAGGGTATAATATAAGAATTATTTCCTTTGACAATAGTACCGATAGGGTGTAATATTAATTTGGTGATGAATACAAATCCTATTGTTGAATATATAAAGGAAAACCGAAATCCTATCTTGAAACCATAACAAGAGAAGAAGCTGTTTGACAATTCAGATTACGATGAATTGGAAGATGCTGTCTACGGATTTGCAAAAGTAGAAGGGATACCATATTATTAGATAGAATTGAATGGCATGGAATATCCTGACGAAATAGAGTGGTAACAGCGGCATAAGGAGGAGTTTTTTTATGAATCAGTCAGAGGAAAAAGATTGGGAGTTATATCGCGTGAAGCGGTCCGAATGGCATAAAGCATATATGGAGCGGCTGATCAAGGACTATATGGAACTGCTCGCTGAAGATAAAGCGGCGTCCGAAAAATTTTGGGCGCTTGACAAGCGTATCCGTGCGGACAGGCAGAGCTTAGGCGTTCGCGTCAATGAAGAAAGCCGCTCAAAACTGCAGAACATTCTGACCGGTTTGATCATCGAACACGTCATTTCATTAGAAGATTTGCAGGATTTCAGCGAAGAGCTTCGGGAATCTACAAGCAGGTGGATTCAAATGTATTGCAAAAACTTAGAATCATAAACGGGAACAGGCTCGGTGAGATGCACCGAGCCTGTTTACTGCTTTGGTTAAGCTTTGTTTTCTCCATCCCCTCATGAAATGTTTTAATTGCATTAAATATTCGCTCATAAAATGTTGTGAGCTAATTTATAATTCGCTATAATTTTGTTAAATCATATGTGGAGTACAAGTAATATGTACTAATCTAACCCCATCCTTTTGGCTGCTGTGCAAATTTAAGCGCAAATGCACCTAAGTTTCAATTGATGCTTGATATTTTCATATAGTTACGGTATACTATACTTGAAAGTTAGGGTAAAACACCCGTAAGTTTTAATTGTATGGAGGTCGCTATGCAGAAGGTTATTAAGCGTGACGAATATCTTGGCAGAATGATTGATAAAAAGGAAAACGGATTGATTAAGGTTATCACCGGAATCAGAAGATGCGGAAAGAGCTTTCTGCTGTTTAATCTGTTCTATGATTATCTGATCGAGAGCGGAGTAAAAGAGGAACAGATTATCACGATTGCTTTGGATGACGATCTTTTCGTGGAGTATCGGGATACCGATGAATTGTCAAAATATATTCGTGGAAAAATCGTCAATAAGGATATGTACTATATTCTCATTGATGAGGTGCAGTATGCCATCTCAAAGGATGAGCTGAAAAATCCCGAGAATATCAAACTTTATAATGTTCTCAACGGTCTTATGCGGCTTCGCAATGTCGATATATATGTAACAGGAAGCAATTCCAAAATGCTCACGAAGGATGTGCTGACTGCCTTTCGCGGCAGAGGCGATGAAGTTAAGATTTATCCTATTTCGTTCAAGGAATACTATTCTTTTGTGGGAGGAGATAAATCCGACGCTTACGAAGAATACGCTCTGTACGGCGGTATGCCGCTTGTATTAACCAAAAAGAGCGATGCAGAGAAGATAAACTATTTACAAAATCTTTTCTCGGAGGTTTATTTCAAGGATATTACGGAGCGTTATGATATTGAACTGCCCGATGTTCTGAGTGAATTAACGGACGACCTCTGTTCTTCCGTCGGCTCGCTTACCAATGCAAGTAAAATTGCGAATACCTTGCAATCTGTCAAAAACATTAAGGTAACAAGCGCAACCGTTTCAAATTATCTGAATTATTTGATAGAATCATTTTTGTTCAGTAATGCGAAACGCTATGATGTAAAAGGAAAAAAATATTTTGAGTATCCGTCAAAGTATTACTGTACCGACATCGGACTTCGCAACGCAAGGCTGAATTTCAGGCAGCAGGAAGAAACGCATATCATGGAGAACATTATCTATAATGAACTCCTGTGCCGTGAGTATTCCGTTGACGTCGGCGTTGTGGAGATCGTTGAAAGTCACGACGGAAAAAGAAGTAAAAAGCAGTGTGAGATTGATTTCGTAGTAAACAGAGGTTCAAAAAAATACTATATCCAATCTTCACTGAATGTATCGGAGCCGTCGAAAATGGAAACTGAATTAAGACCTTTGAAGCATACAAAGGATTTCTTCAAAAAAATCATCATCAGCAAAACCGCAATGAAGCCCTGGACAGATGAGGACGGAATCCTTCATCTTGGACTTTATGAGTTTTTGTTGAATGAGAATTCACTTGATTTGTAAATGAAAAAACTAATCATAAACGGGAACAGGCTCAGTGTATTTTTCACCGAGCCTGCTGTTTTTTCTCAGAACACCTCTCACGGATTCGCACTGATAAAAGGACGTGCTTTCGTCAATATGTACTAATCCCAATCCATTCTTTTAGCTAAATCCAACATAGCGAAGCAGTATTTCTGCCGGTTTGTCAATGTTGTCAGCGATGGGTCGCCCTCGCGGATACGCAGGGTGCGTCTGATCTCCTTGGGGATCACGACCCGTCCGAGGTCGTCGATCCTTCTGACAATTCCTGTAGCTTTCATATCTGAACTCCTTACTGATATTTGCAAGGTTATTGTTTACAGCTCAGGCGAAATCATACATGTGATCCGTTGGATAAATTTTCTAATCAAAGCGAAGCGGCTCGAAATAACCCGAAATCGTCCGTCATTACGCACTTAGCTCCATCCATCCCTCTTTGTCTGTTTTCTGCTGTCATACCGGAATAAAGGGAAATTGTCCACGAGAATCACTTGATTTATCCTGCCGTTTTTGCTAGAATCATAGAAGTTATGCAAGAATCAGATTTTCATTACATAAGGAGGAACATCATGGATCGTCGAAAAGTCTTGAAGCGTGCTCTGATCCTCGCTGTTCCGATCATGATCCAGAACGGCATCACTAACGCAGTCGGCCTTGTCGACCATATCATGGTCGGCAGTCTCGGCACCGAGGCGATGACCGCCGTCTCGATCGTCGGTCAATTACTTTTTGTCTTTGCATTGGCGCTGTTCGGCGGTATCTCAGGCCCCGGCATCTACACCGCCCAGTTCTACGGCAAAGGCAATATCGAGGGCGTCCGCGCGTCCACGCGTATGAAGGCGCTGATCGCCATCACCGTCACCGCGGTCGGCGTCGCGATCCTCTTCTTCGCGCAGGATCCGCTGATCCGCCTCTATCTCCACGGCGAGAGCGAGGGCATCAACGTCCCCGTCCTGTTCGGCCACGCCAAGGATTATCTGCACATCATGTTTCTGGGACTGCCCGCGATGGCGGTCACCCAGATCTATTCCAGCTCTCTGCGTGAGACGGGCGACAGCGTCAAGCCGATGGTCGCAGGCATCGTCTCCGTCGTCGGCGATATCGTTTTCAACTGGCTTCTGATCTACGGCAACCTCGGCTTCCCGCAGCTCGGCGTCAAGGGCGCGGCGATCGCGACCGTCATCGCCCGCTATATGGAGGTCTCGGTGCTGGTCATCTGGGCGACCGCACAGAAGAAGCGCCATCCCTTCATCGAGGGCTTGTGGCGCACGCTGAAGATCCCGCGAGAGATCAGCGGCAAGATGGTCAAAAAGACCATCCCCATCATGCTCAACGAGTTTCTCTGGGCGGCGGGTCTTGCCGCGCTGACCCAGTGCTATTCCACCCGCGGGCTGGAGGTTGTCGCCGGCATCAATATCTCCAATACCCTCTGCAACCTGCTCAACGTCGTGTTCGTTGCGCTGGGCTATGCCGTCGGTATCCTCGTCGGTCAGGCGCTCGGCGCGGGAGAATTCGACCGCGCGAAGAAGGAGTCCTTCACCCTGACATGGTTCACCGCGCTGTTATGCTGTGTGCTGACGGGCATCCTGATCGCTCTCTCCGGCGTGTTCCCGGAGCTGTACGATACGACGGAGGGCGTCCGCTCCACCGCGACGGGCTTCATCGTCGTGACGGCGCTGTTCTTCCCGGTACAGGGCATCCTCAATTCCCTCTACTTCACCCTGCGCTCGGGCGGCAAGACCCTCGTGACCTTTCTGTTCGACAGCGTCTTTTCGTGGGCGGTATCCCTGCCCTTGGCGCAGATACTCTGCTTTGAGACCGAACTGCCCATCCTCGGAGTCTATGCGATCGTCCAGGCGGCGGATATCATCAAGATCATTATCGGCGGTATCATGATCCGCCGCGGCGTCTGGATCACCAACCTCGCCGAGGAATTCTCCGAGGAGAAGGTGACGGAGTGAAGCGCATCATCATCAACGGCGACGACTTTGGTATGACCGGGAGCGCCTCTCGTGCGATCGCGCGGGCTTTTTGTGAGAATCTGATCACCGACACCACCATGATGGCGAACGGAGCGTTTTTTGAGGAAGCCGTGATTCTTGCGAAGGAGAACGGCTTCTCCGACCGCATCGGCGTCCATTTCAATCTCACCGAGGGCACGCCGCTGACCGCCGCGATCCGCACCCTCCCGCAGTTTGTTTCCGACGGACGCTTCCACAAGGACTATCTGCGCGATCCTAAGCCTTTGACGCCGGGCGAGCAGGAGATCGTCTATGCGGAGCTCTCCGCCCAGATCGAGCGGATCAAACACGCGGGGCTTATCCCGACCCACGCCGACTCCCACCATTACATCCATACCCTGTCATCCATCGCGCCCATCGTCGCCGCCGTCTGCCGCGACCACGGGATCGTCCGCATCCGCCTGAACCGCACTCTCGATACGCCCGCCCATCCGCGCATCACCGAGAACCGCATGGATAACGCCTTTTGGACGGAACAGGGCTTCCGCACGACCCGCGATTTCGGTCGTCTGACGGATATCGGGGCGACGGAGATTCCCGACCTCTGCGAGCTGATGGCGCATCCCGACCTCGACCGCGACGGCAGCCTGATCGACCGCGTCTCCGTGCGCTCCGGCGTTCCCTGCGGCGCCGAGATCAGAACGACCCTTCAAAACCTATCCGAATATACCCTGATCGACTATACCCGCCTGTGATTTGCAGGCGGGTTTTTAAAGTCCCGTTAAAGGGACTGCATCTCTGCTACACTGATATTGCGGTCAAAAAAAGCCGCACAGTTTTGACAGGGGTGTGAAAGAAATGTTAAATTTTTGCATTTTTTTATTTATTTTTTACGCGGTTTGTGCTATTATTAAAATGTTAGCACGGCCTCCACGTTTTTTCCATGTTTATAAAAGGAAGTAGGATGGTTATGAGTCGTCTCATACTAGCGTCTAAATCCCCCCGCAGGCAGGAGCTGCTTGCATACATCACCCGAGATTTTGAAGTAATGGCGTCAGAAGCCGAGGAGGTCTATCCGCCCGGTGTTGATCAGACGGAGGTTCCGGTCTATCTTGCCGTGCTGAAAGCGTCGGATATCGCGAGACAGCACCCGGACAGCCTCGTCATCGGCGCCGACACGGTCGTCCTGCTGGACGGCAGGATCCTCGGGAAGCCGCGCGACAGAGACGACGCCATCGGGATGCTGCGCGCTCTTTCGGGAGCGGAGCATACGGTCGTGACGGGTTGCTGTCTGATTTCCGGCAACCGCTGGGTGACCTTCCGCGAGGTGACCCGCGTGCGCATTTATCCGCTGAGCGAGAGGGAAATCATTGCGTATGTCGACACAGGCGAGCCGTTTGACAAGGCGGGCGCCTACGGTATCCAGGGACAGGGAGCGCTCCTTGTTCAGGGGATCGACGGCGACTACTACAATGTTATGGGGCTTCCGATCGCAAGGCTCAAGCGCGAGCTGGAGCAGATGAAGGCTCTCTGATAACGACCGAAAGGGGCGCATCATGACGCATTTGTTTATCCTCAATGCCAGCGCCGGCACAAAGGACAGGACCCCGGAGCTGAAGGCTCAGATCGACCGGCTTCACCGCGATGATATCGTGATCGAGTATACGAAATGCGCCGGCGACGCGGAGCATTTCGCGCGCCGATACGCCGAGCGCTTTGACGAGCTGCGGGTCTATGCCTGCGGCGGCGACGGCACGGCGAATGAAGCCCTGCACGGCCTCTTGGGGCACGAGAACGTCGCTCTCGGCGTCGTTCCGATCGGCACCGGCAACGACTACGTCCGTTCTCTCCCTGCTGAGAGCACGGAGGATTTCCTCAATGTGGAGAAGATGGTGAACGGTTCCGTCATCACCGTCGATCTGCTCAAATGTGAGGACAGATACGCCCTGAACGTGATCTCCGTCGGCTACGACTGCGAGGTCGCCGACCGCGCCCAGAAGAACAAGCGCTGGCCGCTGATGTCGGGCTCCTTTGCCTACAAGCTCGCCATCGTCCAGTGCATTTTGACAAAAAGAAAGCATACTTTCACACCCATTGCCGACGGCAAAGAAATACCGCTCAAAAAGGGCTATAAGACCCAGATGCTCGCCGTAGCCGCAAAAGGAAAATACTACGGCGGCGGTATCAAGGCGACCCCCTACGCGGAGCTGTCCGACGGTCTGATCGACTTCATGGCGATCCCGACCGTCCCGATCAGCTACTTTACCTGGATGCTCGGCCCGTTCGAGCGCGGCGAGCATATCGACCACCCCAAGGGCAGGGAGTTCATCCTGCACCAAAAGTGCAAGACCCTCCGACTGCTCAATAACGGCGAGATCAAGGTCGGCATCGACGGCGAGATGTTCATTATGAAGGACCCCACCGTCACCGTCATCCCCCAAGCATTCAAGATCATCGTTCCGTAATCACTAATTACCAATCACTGATCACTAACCACTAACCACTGACCACTAACCACTGACCACTAACCACTGACCACTAACCACCGATCACCGATCACTGACCACTAACCACTGACCACTGACCACTAACCACTGATCACTAACCACTGAATAAAGGGTTTGATACAAGTTGCAGCAGAGATCTCCGGCGTCCAAACGCAGGCTCTTCATCATCATAGCGTTGGTACTCGCAGTGCAGGCGATATGCCTGTGCTTTGTTTCTGTTGCATTCGCGGGGGAAGAAGCCTCCCGAAATCATACCGGAGCAACGCAGGCGACCGACAAGACCTTTGAGAACTGGTTCTCCGAGAAGGTCTATACCGCCACCCACAGCCGCGCCGCGTGGCTCGTCGACCTGATGACCCGCACGGGGGAGAAGCCCGAGAGCGCCGATTCCCATTCTCTGTATCAGGAAGCGCAGGCGCGCGGTATCGTCGGCGATTATCCCGAGAGCGAGCTTTTCGCTCCCCTGACCCGCGATTTCGTCAGCTTCACGCTCTGCCGTGCGCTCCATTATCCCGATCGCACGCCCGGCTATCTGAGCGACGTCCCCGAGGACAAGCCCTATCTCGCGACCGCCGCCTACTTCGGCTATTTCCTCCCGGATATCAATTTCTGCGTCCACGCGGACGCCCAGATCACCCCCGCGGAATATGAGGAGCTTTTGACCGAGCTTGACCGCCGGGAAATGCTCTGCGGGAAGCGCGTCCTCGCCTTCGGCGACAGCATCATGCACGGCTCGGGCAACGGCGGCTCGGGTATCGCGCGCATGTTCTGTGAGAAATACGGCATGATATGTGTGGACTATTCCGTCCCCGGCGCGACGATGGGCGTCGCCCAGGGGCGCCGGCATATCCCCGACCAGGTGCGCTCCGCCGCTTCCGCAAAGGTGCAGGCGGATATCATTCTGCTCAACGGCGGCACCAACGATATGTTCCTGACGAAGCTCGGCGCCTTCACGCGCGGCTTCGATATGAAGAATACCAAGGAAGATACCTACACCGGCGGCTTTGAGCGCGTGATGTGGATGCTCAAAGAGCACTGGAGCGACGTCCCCGTCGTCTATATCCGCGCCCATAATATGGCGCTCGGAGAAGCGGAGAATGAGATCGCCTTCGGTGAGCGCGGCATCGGGATCGCCGAGAAGTGGGGCGCGTCCTCAGTCGATATCTACAACCTCTCCGGGCTCGATACCGAGGATCCCGCCCAGTGCAGCCGCTATACCTATCTCAATCCGAAGCATCAGTATATCTGTGACTCTATCCACCCCAACGCCCTTTGCTATGCGAAATTCTATTTCCCCTATATCGCCGTTGCGGTGACGGAGGAATTCTCAAACGAGGTGTCAGAATGACAAAGTTATATATCGCAGTTCCCTGCTATAATGAGGAGGAGGTTCTCCCTGACAGCGCTGAGAAGCTGCGTGTCAAGCTCCGTAAAATGATGGACGAGGGCAAGATCGACTATGACAGCCGCATCGTGTTCATCGACGACGGCAGCAAGGATAAGACCTGGGAGCTGATCCGCGGTCTCCATGAGACCGATACCATTTTCAGCGGCATCAAGCTCAGCCGCAACCGCGGCCACCAGAACGCCCTGATGTGCGGGCTGATGACCCTGCGTGAGGAAGCCGACGCGGTCATCTCCATCGACGCCGACTTGCAGGACGATATCGAGGTTTTCGATGAAATGGTGCAGAGGTACGAGGAGGGCTGCGACGTCGTCTACGGCGTCCGCAGCAAGCGCGCGACCGATACCTTCTTCAAGCGCTTCACCGCCGAGGGCTATTACAAGGTGCTCGATAAAATGGGCGCGAAGGTCATCTTCAACCACGCCGACTTCCGTCTCATGAGCCGCCGCGCGCTGAGAGCCTTCGCTGAATTCCGCGAGACCAACCTTTTCCTGCGCGGCATGGTGCCGATGATCGGCTACAAGAGCGCGATCGTGACCTATGAGCGCAGTGAGCGCTTAGCGGGCGAGAGCAAGTATCCGCTCAAGAAGATGCTCGCTCTGGCGTGGGAGGGCATCACCTCTCTTTCCACCAAGCCCATCAAGCTGATCACCCGCCTCGGACTGATCATCTTCCTCGTCAGCCTCGTCATGCTGATCTATACGCTGGTGCGCTTTTTCACGGGCGCGACCGAGACCGGCTGGGCGTCGCTCGCGGTCTCCATCTGGGCGATCGGCGGCTTGCAGATGATGGCGATCGGCATCATCGGCGAGTACATCGGCAAGATCTACCTCGAGACCAAGCACCGCCCCCGCTTCATCGTGGAGGAATACCTCAGATGAATGAGGAATTAGGAATGAGGAATTAGGAATTGTTTTAACCCATGTCCTGTAAAAAACTGCGCTCACGGTAAATTGATACCGTGAGCGTTTTCTGTTTATTCGGTTTGAAGCACTTTAGGAATGAAATAAAGTATTTCATTCCTAATTCCTAATTCCTAATTCTTTAAAGTTTGAACGCCCTGCTCAAGAAGAGCTTTCCCGTGTTCGTGATGAACCTTTCTTCCGCGAAGCGGACGATCTCGTCCTCGGGCGTGTTCTTCTCCTTGAACTCCACGATCATCATCGCTTCCAGCAGGATCTGGTGGTCGAGCGTCGCGATATGCTCGTAGTTGTGCGCGTTCTCCACCATGTGACAGACGCGCATCGCGATCGCGTCGTTCAGCCCGCAGTCGAGCAGGATCGCCTTGACCTCCTTGACCTTGTCGCCCTCCACGCTGTGTGTCAGCGCCGCAAGCTCCAGGTCGAGCTGTTCCTCCTCCGTGAGCTTCTCCAACTCGCCGATGGATTTTGCGAGCGTGTATACGCGGACGAAGTGCTGAACCTTCTCCAAGTCCCCGCGGTGATAGCGCTTCATTTCCATCGCCACGCGGTTGACGCTTTCGGCTCTTCTGCGCTTTGCCAGCTCGTCGATGCTATCCGGCATGCTTCTTCGCCTTCTTTCTCAGCTTTCTTTCCTTCTTATCCTCTTTGACCATCTTCCTCAGCCGCGCAAAGGTCTTTTCCTCGCCCTCGTTCGCGAGCTGGGTCAGCAGCTCCTCGATCAGGTCGCAGGTTTTTTCATGAACCATTTCTCCGCGAAAAACGCGCCCCTTGCGCTCCTTGCCCATGATGAAGTATTTCAGCGGACTTTCGTCGGTGTACGCCTTTCCCTGATAGATTTTGCTCGCCGCAACGCGGTCGCAGAACATCTCCACCACATATCTCAGCGGCATCTCCACCGGTTTGATCTTCCTGTCGGCGGGGGAGTAGTCCGTCCAGTATTCAAAGTGATGGCGATTCCTGCCCTTGTGGTGCATCCACGCCTCGCTGTAGCCCTTGTCCTCTCGTTCCGCGTCGTTCGGACTGCGCGTGCCCTGCCAGTACCGCGCGCCCTCGCTGAACTCCGTCCATGAGTATTTGCTCAGGTCATGCCGCAGCCCCTGCCACGGGATCCCCGCCTTGAAGCAGTTGCGGATCACCGCGTGCCTGTGCCGCGTGATCGTCCTGAAATGTTGAAAAGCCTTGCTCATACTATCTTCTCGTTTCTTTGATGATTCTTTGTTATTATAATCCATCCGCTCTGTAAAAGCAAGCCGTCTCAAGCCCCAATATATTGATTTTTCCACTCTGTTATGGTATACTAACTATAACTATGCGGAAAGGAGAGCGCAGGATGGATATTCATATAAACGACGAGCTGATCATGAAGAAGCCCCATCCCTGCGGCTGTAACCGCTTTCGCGTGACCCGTGTCGGGATGGATTTCAAGATCCTCTGTACCAAGTGCGCCCGCGAGGTCATGCTCCCCCGCAAGAAGGTCGAGCACAATATCCGTCAGGTTTTCCGCGACGGTGAGAAAATCGCCCTGTAGGGGACGTCGCCCCCGACGTCCCGCCAATCCCGAAATGTATTAAAGGATTCAACCTATGTTCAAACGCTTAGAAATCTTCGATAAACGCTACGCAGAGCTTGAGAAACGCATGTACGAGCCCGACGTCGTCTCCGACCCGGAGGCGTACCGCAAGGTCATGCAGGAGTATTCCTCCATCGAGCCGGTCGTGAAGAAGTACCGCGAGTATAAGGAAAAACAGAATACCATCGCGGAGTCTCTCGCCCTTTTGGAGGACAGCTCCGCGGATGAAGAGCTCAGAGAGCTTGCCTCGATGGAGCTTGACGATGCAAAGCGCGCGCTTCCTGCACTTGAAGAGGAGCTGAAGATATTGCTCCTGCCCAAAGACCCCAACGACGAGCGCGACGTCATCGTCGAGATCCGCGGCGGCGCCGGGGGAGAGGAAAGCTCCCTTTTCGCCTACGATCTTTTCCGCATGTACAGCATGTACGCGGAGCGCCGCGGCTATAAGCTCGAGGTCGTCAACCTCAATGAAACGGGGCTGGGCGGCTATAAGGAGGTCTCCTTCATCGTCAGCGGCGCGGGCGCTTACAGCCGCTTCAAGTTTGAGTCGGGCACTCACCGCGTCCAGCGCGTGCCCCAGACGGAGAGCTCCGGGCGCATCCATACCTCGGCGGCGACCGTCGCCGTCCTGCCCGAAGCTGACGACGTAGAGGTCGATATCAACCCGAATGATCTGGAGATTGACACCTTCCGTTCCTCCGGCGCGGGCGGCCAGCATATCAATAAGACCAGCTCCGCCATCCGCATCACCCATAAGCCCACCGGGCTGGTGGTCGAGTGTCAGGACGAGCGCTCCCAGTATAAGAACAAGGACAAAGCCATGAAGGTGCTCAAATCCCGCCTCCTGAAAATGGAGCAGGATAAGCAGAATGAGGCGATAGCCTCCGACCGCCGTTCTCAGGTCGGCTCCGGCGACCGCAGCGAGAAGATCCGCACCTATAATTACCCCCAGAGCCGCGTCACCGATCACCGCATCGGTCTCACCCTCTACAAGCTCGACGAGATCATGAACGGCTCCCTCGACGAGATCATCGACGCCCTCGTCACCGCACAGAGGGCGGAACAACTTAAGGAGCAAATGAATCAATAGGAGTGAGGAGTGAGGAGTTAGGAGTTAGGAGTTAGGAGTTAGGAGTTTTGGGAAACACTTCGTGTTTTGGATTCCTATAAGATATTAGTGAAGCGTTTCAGCTTCTTATACGAATCAGGTGCGGACAGCGTCCGCCCTTCATTCCTAACTCCTCACTCCTAACTCCTAACTAAACAAGATGAACACTTTACATTTATCGAACACAAGTGAAGACATCGAAACCGCTTCCGCCATTCTCAGCAAGGGCGGCTTGGTCGCCATGCCTACGGAGACCGTCTACGGACTCGCCGCCGACGCCCTCAACGGCGATGCGGTGCGCCGTATCTTTGAGGCGAAGGGTCGCCCGATGGACAATCCTCTGATCGTCCACGTTGCCGAGTTCTCCGACATCGACCGCCTGCATCTGGTCGCGGAGATCCCCGAGAAAGCCAAAAAGCTCGCGGATGCCTTCTGGCCCGGACCTCTCACCATCATCATGAAGAAGGGCGCGGTCATCCCCGACGAGGTGAGCGCGGGTCTCGACACCGTCGCCATCCGCATCCCGTCCCATCCCGACGCCCACAGGCTCCTCTCCGTCAGCGGTCTGGCGCTCGCCGCACCCTCCGCGAACACCTCCGGTAAGCCCAGCCCCACCACCGCCAAGCACGTCAGCGACGATATGGACGGCAAGATCGAAGCCATCCTCGACGGCGGCGCGTGCTCCGTCGGCGTGGAGAGCACGGTCATCACCGTCGTGACGGACGTTCCGCGGATCCTGCGCCCCGGCCTGATCACCCGCGAACAGCTCGAGTCCGTGATCGGCGAGGTCGCGGTCGACCACGCCGTGCTGAATAAGCTGGAGAATAATGAGAAAGCCGCTTCTCCCGGCATGAAATACAAGCACTACGCCCCTCGCGCCCGCGTGATTCTGGTGCGCGGCTCGGATGAAAAATATATCACCTTCGTCAACCGCATCTACGCCCGCGACAAAAGCGTCGCCGCCATGTGCTATGATGAAGACAAGCCGCGCCTTTCCGCGCCCTGTATCACCATCGGCGCAAGGGACGATGAGGAAGCGCAGGCGCAGGCGCTGTTTGACGCGCTCCGTGCCGTGGATGAGATCGACGGCGTCAAGACCGTCTACGCTCACTGTCCTTCTGCCGAGGGCGTCGGCATGGCGCTCTATAACCGTCTGATCCGCGCCGCCGCCTTTGAGGTCATCGACCTGCCCTCAAAGCGCATCATCGGCTTGACCGGCCAGACCGGCGCGGGCAAGAGCGAAGCCGCCGGCTATCTCGCCGAGCTTGGCTTGCCCGTCGTCAGCGCCGACAAAGCCGCCCGTCTTGCGGTCGGGGACAGCGAGGTCAAAGCGATGCTCTGTGCCGCTTTCGGCGACGTCCTCGATTCCGACGGCGAGCTGAACCGCCGCCTTGTTGCCGAGATCGCCTTCTCCACCCCGAAGAACACCGCGACCCTCAACGCCATCACCCATCCCGCCATCATCCGCATCATGCTCGAAGAAGCGGAAAAAGCTGACGGCGATATCGTTGTGTTCGATGCGTCCCAGCTCTTTGAGTCCGGCGAGGACAGGCTCTGCGACCGCATCCTGAGTATCGTCGCCGACCGCGATATCCGTCTCGGCCGCCTGAAAGCGCGCGACGGTGTCACGGAGCGGGAGATACAGAGAAGAATGTCAGCCCAGTTCGATGAAGCGTTCTTTCTTCGCTTCTCGGACGATATAATAGAGAATAACGGCACCCCCGCACAGCTGCGCGAGCGGGTACGCGAATTCTATGAAAGGCTGGTGAGTGCATGAACAGAGCCCGCCAAACCCGCCGTAAAAAAGGCCACGGCGTGCTGGGCTTTTTCCTCACCCTGATCCTCGTCCTCGCCATTCTCGGCGCGATCGTATTCTTCTTCACGGGCGACGCGATGAACGGCTTGAAGGGCAAGGTCTACAGCGCGATCTATCCGCAGAAGTACACCGCGGAGGTGGAGCGCTCCGCCGCTGAGTTCGGCGTCGATAAGAACCTGATCTACGCCGTCATCCGCACGGAGAGCGGCTTCCGTCCCGAGGTGGAGAGCCACGCGGGCGCAGTCGGGCTGATGCAGCTCATGCCCTCGACCTTTGAATGGCTGCAGGAAAGTCTCGACGGCGAGATCTCCCACGACGTCACCGCCCTGACCGATCCCGGTATCAACGTGCGCTACGGCACCTACTTCCTCTCCATGCTCTTGAAGGACTACGACGGCAACGTCCGCACCGCCGCCGCAGCCTATAACGCGGGCTTCGTCGCCGTGAACGGCTGGCTGGAGGATCCTGCCTGCTCCTCTGACGGCAAGACCCTCTCCGCCATCCCCTATGAGGAAACGGCAAGCTACGCCGATAAGGTCGAAGAAGCCTACGAGATGTATAAGAAAATCTACGGCTGATCATCATTATCAATAACCGGTCACTGGTCACTGACCACTGATCGCTTCACTATACAGGAGGTACAAAATGAGTGAAACTGCAAAAGAATTAAAGGAAAAACTGATGATGAAGGAGCGCCGCGGCGCGGCTTCCTTCACCGCTGAGGAACTGAAAGAAGCCGACGCCTACTGCGAAGGCTACAAGACCTTCCTCGATAACGCCCGCACCGAGCGCGAGGCTGTCAGCTATGTCAAGGCGATGGCGGAGGAGAAGGGCTTCACCCCCTATGATCCCACCGCTTCCTACAAGCCCGGCGACAGAGTCTATATCGTCAACCGCGAGAAGGCGATCGGACTTGCGGTCATCGGCAAGAACGGCACCTCCAACGGCGTCCGTCTCGCGATCGCCCATATCGACTCTCCCCGCATCGACTTAAAGCCCAATCCCCTCTATGAAGCCGACGGCATGGCGCTCTTCAAGACCCATTACTACGGCGGCATCAAGAAGTACCAGTGGACGACCATCCCGCTCGCTCTGCACGGTCGCGTCGTCAAGCTCGACGGCACTTGCGTCGATATCCATATCGGCGACGACCCCAAGGACGAGTGCTTCCTGATCACCGACCTGCTGCCCCATCTCGATAAGGAGCAGGCGACCAAGACCATGGCGAAGGCCTTCACCGGCGAGGATCTTAACATCCTGATCGGCTCCCGTCCCTATGACAACAGCGACGAGAAGGATCTCATCGCCCTGAATATCATGCACATCCTCAACGAGCGCTACGGCATCGAGGAGAGCGACTTCCTCTCCGCCGAGCTGAATTTCTGCCCGGCTTATCCCACCCGCGATATCGGCTTCGATCGCTCCATGATCGGCGGCTACGGCCACGACGATAAGTGCTGTGCTTATCCCTCCGTTACCGCGATCCTCGACACCGAGCTGCCCGAGTGCACCTGCATCACCTATCTCACCGATAAGGAGGAGATCGGCTCCGAGGGCAACACCGGTATGCAGAGTGATTTCCTGCGCTATTTCATCTATGATCTCGCGAAGCAGGACGGCAACGAGGGCTACCATGTCCTCTCTAAGTCCAAGTGTCTCTCCGCGGACGTCAACGCGGCGTTCGACCCCACCTTCCCCTCTGTTTATGAGACAAAGAACTGCTCCTTCATCAACGAGGGCGTCGTCATCAGCAAGTACACCGGTCACGGCGGCAAGTACGACACCTCCGACGCTTCCGCTGAGTTCATGGGCGAGATCCGCGCCATGCTCGAGCGAAACAACGTCAAGTGGCAGATCGGCGAGCTGGGCAAGGTCGACGTCGGCGGCGGCGGCACCATCGCCAAGTACGTCGCCAACATGAACGTAGACGTCGTCGATCTCGGCGTAGCGGTGCTCTGCATGCACGCGCCCTTCGAGGTCATCAGCAAGGCGGATATGCTCATGGCGCACAAAGCCTTCTACGGCCTGTTTAACTGAATATCAGACCAAGTTTTATCTTAAGCAACCGAGAACAAATCCGAACCCGGTTTTGGCGGGCAGATTTCCGCCTGCTCTTTGTTAAAATCCTCGCGAACCCGTCAGGGTTCGCTGTGGTAAGTCGAATTTTGCCGAAATATTGCCATTTACAGCGTGTTCGGATTTGTTATCGGTTGCTTAATGATATTGCACTTATGCCCGCCCGATTTCTGTGATTTCAACGGAAATCGGGGGATTTTCTGTCAATTTATCCAAAAATGAGCGTCATCCCCTGTAAAATTTCCCGATTTGTTTTTCACCTTGTTATTGAATTAACGACTGAATTGTCATATAATTGTTAGTGTGGTTTATTTAGTAATTTAAAGCATTATTAAGAAAAACACGTTTATCGCACATAATTTAGGAGGTATATTCAATGGCAAGAGTTTACAATTTTTCCGCAGGTCCTTCCATGCTGCCTGAGAGCGTCTTAAAGACCGCCGCTGCCGAGATGCTCGACTACAAGGGCACCGGCCAGTCCGTTATGGAAATGTCCCATCGCTCCAAGGAGTACGGCGCGATCATCACCGAGGCTGAGGCTCTCCTGCGCGAGATCATGAACATCCCCGATAACTACAAGGTTCTGTTCCTGCAGGGCGGCGCTTCCACCCAGTTTGCCGCGATCCCGCTCAACTTCATGAACGGCTCCGGCAAGGCTGATTACGTTATCACCGGCCAGTGGGCGAAGAAGGCTGCTCAGGAAGCTGCTCGCTACGGCGAGGTCAACATCGTCGCTTCTTCCGCTGACAAGACCTTCTCTTATATCCCGAAGCTCGACAAGAGCACCTTCACCCCCGACGCAGACTACTTCTACATCTGCATGAACAACACCATCTACGGTACCGTTTACCACGAGCTGCCCGAGACCGGCGACGTTCCGCTGATCGCGGATATCTCCTCCTGCTTCCTCTCTGAGCCCCTCGACGTCACCAAGTTCGGTATGCTCTACGGCGGCGCTCAGAAGAACGTAGCTCCCGCAGGCGTGACCATCTGCATCATCCGCGAGGATCTGCTCGGTAAGGCGAGAGATATCACTCCCACCATGCTCAACTACCAGATCCATGCCGACAACGGCTCTATGTACAATACGCCTCCCTGCTACACCATCTACATCATGAAGCTCGTCCTTGAGTGGATCAAGAATGAGGTAGGCGGTCTGGAGAAGATGAAGGAGATCAATGAGCGTAAGGCGAAGATCCTCTACGACTTCCTCGATTCCTCCGAAATGTTCAAGGGCACCGTCGTTCCCGAGGATCGCTCTCTGATGAACGTTCCGTTCGTCACCGGCGATACCGATTTGGATGCGAAGTTTGTCGCCGCCGCTAAGGAAGCCGGCTTCATCAACATCAAGGGTCACCGTACCGTCGGCGGTATGCGCGCTTCCATCTACAACGCGATGCCGATCGAGGGCGTTGAGAAGCTCGTCGCCTTCATGAAGAAGTTCGAAGAAGAAAACAAGTAATAATTAGGAATGAGCAATGAGGAATTAGGAATGAAGGGCGGGCGCCGCCCGCGCCCGATTTATAGTTATATGGATACGTTTTTTGTCCATGTAATTCCTAATTCCTAACTCCTAATTCCTAATTGATTATAAGGGAGAATTACCATGTATAACATCTTAAAGCTCAACAAGATCGCCGCTGTCGGCACCGACCGTCTGGGCGATAACTATAACTGCGTCGACGAGTGCGCCGCTCCTGACGGTATCCTCGTCCGCTCCGCTTCCATGCACGACATGGAGCTGCCTGAGAGCCTGCTCGCCATCGCGCGCGCCGGCGCAGGCGTCAACAATATCCCGCTCGATAAGTGCACCGAAAAGGGTATCTGTGTATTCAACACCCCCGGCGCGAACGCCAACGCCGTTATGGAGCTGGTCATCGCCGGTATGCTGCTCGGTTCCCGCAAGCTCTCCGAGGGTATCGCGTGGAACAAGACCCTGAAGGACGACCCCAACTGCCTCAAGACCGTTGAGAAGGGCAAGAGCCAGTTCGTCGGCCCCGAGATCAAGGGCAAGACCCTCGGCGTTGTCGGTCTCGGCGCTATCGGCGTACTCGTCGCGAACGCTGCGCGCGCGCTGCATATGCACGTTGTCGGCTACGATCCCTACCTGAGCGTTGACGCGGCGCTCCATCTGTCCCGCCACGTTGCGACCGTCAAGAACATCGATGAGCTGTATGCGCAGGCTGACTACGTCACCTACCATCTGCCCCTCAACGACGGCACCCGCGGCATGGTCAATGCCGAGAGCATCGCGAAGATGAAGGACGAGGTTCGCATCCTCAACTTCTCCCGCGACGGTCTCGTCAAGTCCGCCGATATCATCGAGGGACTCAAGAGCGGCAAGATCGCTTCCTACGTCACCGACTTCGCGACCCAGGATCTCCTGACGGTCGACGGCGTCGTAGCCCTGCCCCATCTGGGCGCGTCCACTCCCGAGAGCGAGGACAACTGCGCAATCATGGCTGCCGACGAGATGAAGCAGTACCTCGAGCTCGGCAACGTCAAGAACTCCGTCAACTTCCCGAACGTTTCCATGCCCAAGTCCGGCGATATCCGCTTCTGCGTGTTCCACCAGAACACCCCGAAGATCATCAGCAAGCTGCTGGAGGTCATCGGCGGCAACGTTGAGAACATGGAGAACAAGAGCCGCGGCGACTACGCCTACACCATCATCGACGCCACCGGCGCGAACGCTGACGCCGAGGACGCGATCAAGTCCGTCGACGGTATCGTTCGTTACAGAGTGATCAAATAAATAGTCATTGCGAGGCATATTCATATGCCGTGGCAATCTCAACCAATTTAAAAGGCTGTTCCCTTATGGAGCAGCCTTTTTCAGCGCGATCCGCGTGTTGTAGGGACGAGCATTGCTCGTCCGCGAGCCGATAGACAGAGCGTTATTCACACATAATTTACAATCAATTAGCACTCTCACCTTGACAGTGCTAATTTTTGGGAGTATAATATAGTCTATAGTAAGACAGTCATTCCGAGAAGTCGGCGGATCTGCCGACGGCGTGGGAATCCCCCTGTTATATAGTGGAGAAGCACAGCCCCTTTTTGTGGGATTGCCACGGCTCCGGCGAGCCTCGCAATGACCGTAATTCAAAAAGAAGGTATCTATATGGCTAAAAAGCAATTCAAAACCGAATCCAAAAAGCTCCTGGATATGATGGTCAATTCCATTTATACCCATAAGGAGATCTTCCTGCGCGAGCTGATCTCCAACGCCTCCGACGCGATCGACAAGCTCTATTTTCGCTCCCTGACGGATGATTCCGTCGGCATGAAGCACGGCGATTTCCTGATCCGTCTCTCCGTCGATAAGGACGCCCGCACCCTGACGATCTCCGACAACGGTATCGGCATGACCAAGGACGAGCTGGAGAACAACCTCGGTACAATCGCCCATTCCGGCTCTCTCGACTTCAAATCCGCCGAGGAGAATCAGAACGACAAGATCAACATCATCGGCCAGTTCGGCGTCGGCTTCTACTCCGCGTTCATGGTCGCGGATAACATCAAGGTCGAGAGCCGCGCCTTCGGCTCCGACGAGGCATATCTCTGGGAGTCCTCCGGCGCCGACGGCTACACCGTCAAGCCCTGTGAGAAGGAGACCGCCGGCACGACCATCACCCTCCACATCAAGGACGATACAGAGGAAGAAAAGTATGCCGAATTCCTCGAGACATACCGCCTGCGCGAGCTTGTCCACAAGTACAGCGACTACATCCGCTATCCCATCAAGATGCTCGTCTCCACCCGCAAGAAGAAGGAGGGCACCGAGGACGAGTATGAGGACGTTTTTGAGGATGAGACCCTCAACAGCATGACCCCCATCTGGAAGCGCCCGCAGAGCAAGGTCAAGGACGAGGAATATACCGAGTATTACAAGACCAAGTTCAACGATTACGACGCGCCCCTCAAGGTGATCCGCCAGTCCACCGAGGGCACCGCCACCTATACCGCGCTTCTGTTTATCCCGTCTCACGCGCCGTATGATTACTACAGCCGCGATTACGAGAAGGGTCTGCAGCTCTATTCCAGCTCCGTCATGATCATGGAAAAGTGCAAGGATCTCCTGCCCGATCATTTCAGCTTCGTCAAGGGTCTGGTCGACAGCGCCGACCTGAGCCTGAACATCTCCCGTGAGATGCTCCAGCACGACCGCCAGCTCAAGATCATCGCCAAGGCTCTTGAGAAGAAGATCGCCTCCGAGCTTTCCAAGATGCTGAAAAACGAGCGCGAGAATTACGAGAAATTCTTCAAGGAGTTCGGCGCTCAGCTCAAATGGGGCATCTATTCCTCCTTCGGCGTGAACCGCGAGGAATTGCAGGATCTCCTGCTGTTCCATACCTCCGCCGAGGGCGAGTTCGCCTCTCTGCGCGAGTACGTCGACCGCGCCCGCGAGGGTCAGGACAAGATCTACTACGCCGTCGGCGAGACCGCTGAGAAGATCGCCATGCTCCCGCAGGTGGAAGCCGTTCTCTCCAAGGGCTACGAGGTCCTCTATCTGACCCAGGATATCGACGAGTTCTGCGTCCAGATCCTGCAAAATTACGATAACAAGGCGTTCGTCAACGTCTGCACCGACAACCTCGACCTCGGCGACGAGAAGGAGAAGGCGGAGCTGAAGGAAGCAAACGATAAGTCCGAGGAGCTTTTCAAGTTCATGAAGGAGAGCCTCGGCGATAAGGTCGCCAAGGTGCGCTACACCAACACCTTGAAGAACCACGCCGTCTGCCTGTCGAGCGAGGGCGCCGTCTCCGTCGGCATGGAGCAGATTTTAAACAAGATGCCCGGCACAGAAGGCCAGAACATCAAGGCTGAGACCGTGCTCGAGATCAACATGGAGCACCCGATCAAGGACAAGCTCCTCTACCTCTTCGGCAACGATAAGGAGAAGCTCGCCGACTACACCAAGATCCTGTACGCCCAGGCGCGCCTGATCAACGGACTGAACCTGGATAACCCCGCCGAGATCAGCGACCTCGTCTGCAACCTGATGGTATAATCAGCCGCCCGTTTCCTCCCGCAGTCATTGCGAGGGCGACGCCGTCGCCCGTGGCAATCCCACAAAGAGAGACTGTCTCTCTTCTAAATCTGTAGGGCGGGGGCTTGCTCCCGCCGAAACATTCAAGCATAATCAACGAAAGAGGACATCCCCATGAAACTGATCAAGCAGGCGGTCATCCCCGCCAGTATCTGCGACCCGAACGTCAAGCTCAGCGTCAAGGGCGCCTTCGACCTCGTGCAGGACTACCTGACCGAGATGATGGGCGCCCAGCATATCGACGGCGTGACCCTGCGCGAGCAGTACGGCTGCGTCTGGGTCTTTACCCGCAACCGCATCCAGATCGACCGTGCGCTGAACTGGATGGAGCCCTATACCGTGGAGAGCTATATTTCCTCCGCAAAGGGCGCGAAGCTCACCGCCGACACCGTCTTAAAGGACAAGGACGGCAAGATCTGCGTCTATTCCCGCATCGAGATGTGCGCTCTCGAGCTGTCATCCCAGAAGATACGCCGCATCCGCGACGTCGGCGTGACCTCCGACAGCCATGTCGAGACCCCCGAGCGCGAGATCGTGTTCAGCCGCCTCAAGCATGAGGGGCTTGCGCCGTTTTCAAAGCAGCTGGTGCAGTCCGGCGATATCGACTTCGTCGGCCACACCAACAACGTTTCCTATGTGCGCTTCATCACGAACACCTACACCGTGCAGGAGCTGCGTGAGCGCCCCATCCGCGAGATCGAGGTGCGCTACGCCGGCCAGACCCACGAGGGCGATACCCTCGATATCCGCAAGGCGACCGTCGACGGCAGGGAGCTGTTCGACGTGACCCTCGGCGATACCGTCGCCGTGGAGTGCGAGATCGTCAGATAGTTTAGTGATCAGTGATCGGTGATCAGTGATAATAAAAAAGCGGGGTTGCCCCGCTTTTTTTCTTTGAAGAAGCCTTTTCTGCCCGCCTTGACGAACGTGCATGTCAAGGGGTGGGATTGTTGTTTAGCCCAAGATCCTCTCCATATTCTCGTAGCTCTGCTCGATCTCCTTGGAGTAGACCTGCGCCGCCTGCGCGACCGTCATCCCATGCTTCTGCGCGATTGCCGCGATGATCCTCACCGACTCCGCCGCCATCCGTGCCGCCGCGAGCACGTCCATGCTCCCGATCGCCGTCACCCAGTAGCGGTACAGCCAGTAGAGCGCGAGCCGCGTCAGCGCCGCCTCCTCAACCGAGAGATCGGGCTGAAAGCCCCTGCACTCCTCGATCATCGCGCGGTTCTTCTCGTCGATGTATTCCAAATCTAAAAGCAGATCAGGGAACGGAATATCCGCATCCTCGGTGTAAAACCCGATCTCCTCCTGCACCTTTTCCGCAAATCGCAGGAACGCGTTGAGCCTATCCGTGAGCGGGCGATCCTCCGTCAAAAGCCGCGCCGCTTCCTTTCTCGTCCTCAGGAGAAGTCCCATCTCCTCCGCGCTGTAGTCCTCGCACCCGACCACAGACTCCATTGTGAATCCCGCATACGCGTCATCCTCATTGACGATCAGCCGCGCCGCCTCGGGGCACGCGAGCGCCAGCGTATGCTCCGTAAAATCCTCAAACTCCATCCGTATCCGCGGGAACTGATCGCAGGTCGCGCAGAGATGCTCCTCACCCAGCTCGCGGTAGATATCACAGAGCTTATCCGCGCCCCAGAAGGGGCATTTTTTCTTTTCCGCGAGTCGAAAGACTCGGTCTCCGTCCGCATCAGTGTAGATAGCGTTCCTCAGCCTTTCGCCGAATTCGCCCCCCACCGAGCGGTAGTATTCCTCCGTGCTTTCGTCGATCACCACATCCCAGCCCTGACAACAGCTGTCGGGACACGCCGCCGCGATACATCTGAACTTATCATAATATGTCGGATAGATATGCTCCATCTGACCGCTCCCTCTCAAAGTGACTTTGTAGGGGACGTCGCCCCCGACGTCCCGAAACCCTTCTGCCGGAACTACCTCTTCCGCGAAGCAGAAGAACGGAATCCCAACGTCCCGCAAGATTCTCTCCTATTATCCGCCAAATTGAGGGCGATGTCAACAAAACTCTTGCGTTCTTTCATTTTCATGCTATAATAAACCATATACAATTGAATCGTGTCGGATGAAGTATGCAGAAGCGCCCGTCCTCATATACATAGGATAGGCTCGACCGCATAAGGACGACACTCCGGAGAATTCCATCGTCATATGACAGATGGATGCCGAAGGTGCAAGCGCAGATCGCGTCAATCTCTCAGGCAAAAGGACGGAGAACAGTACCCCGAGGGGGTAGAATTTCTGTATGTCTGAGAGTCGTGAAAACGGCTCTCTTTTTTGTATCCAAACTTCACGGAGGAAAATAAAATGTGGGAATCATTCATCAAGACGGTTGAATCCGTCAACAGCGCCATCAACAGCTGCGTCTGGGGCTGGCCGACGATCATCCTGATCCTCGGTACCGGCCTGCTCCTGACCATCCGCACGCGCTTCTTACAGATTCGCAAATTCGGAGAATCGCTGAACACCACCATCGTCCCGACCTTCAAGAGCCTCGGCAAGAAGAAGCAGATGGACGGCAGAGTCCGGTCAATCTCCCAGTTCGAGGCGTTCTCGACCGCCATCTCCGGCACCGTCGGCACCGGCAACATCATCGGCGTCGTCGCGGCGATCCTCACCGGCGGCCCCGGCGCGGTGCTCTGGATGTGGATCTCCGCCTTCTTCGGCATGGTCACGAACTATGCTGAGAACGTCCTCGGTCTCTATTTTCGCAAGAAGGACAGCAAGGGCAACCTCTCCGGCGGCGCGTTCTATTATATCGCCTACGGCTTGAAGTGGAAGTGGCTCGCCTATATCGCGGCGTTCTTCTGCGCCTTCGCCGCCATCGGCATGAGCGGCGTCCAGACGAACAAGATCTCCGGCGCCTTGTCGGAGGCTTACGCCAGAGCCACCGGCGTGACGGATAACGCCGAGATCGTGAAGCTGATCGTCGGCGTCATCGTCGCCGTCCTCGCGGGCTTCATCATCATCGGCGGCATACGCCGCATCGGCAAGGTCGCTTCCATGCTCGTACCGTTCATGTCGCTTTTGTTCATCATCCTCGCGATCATCGCCATCGGCAGGAACTATTTCCGCATCCCGGAGGCCTTCTCCCTGATCTTCACCAAGGCGTTCAACTTTAACGCAGTCGGCGGCGGTATCCTCGGCTTCACCTTCGCGACCGTCATCAAGAAGGGCATGGCGCGCGGCGTATTCTCTAATGAAGCCGGCTTAGGCTCCTCCGTTATCGCCCATTCCGCGTCCGAGACCCGCGAGCCGGTGAAGCAGGGTCTCTGGGGCGTATTCGAGATCTTCTTCGATACCTTCGTCATCTGCACCCTCACCGCCCTGATGTTCCTGACCACCTACGACGTCACCACCCTTGAAGCCGGCATGGACGACAGCGCGATGTCGATGTCCATGTTCTCCGCCAACTTCGGCGGCTTCGGTACGGCGACCTTCTCCATCATTCTCCCGCTCTTCGCCTTCACCACCATCATCGCGTGGTCGTATTACGGCGAGAAGGCGGTCGAGTTCTTCTTCGGCTTCATGAAGGAGAAGAACCGCAGGATCCCCGTCATCATCTTCAAGGTCGTCTACGTCGTCCTGATCGCCGTCTCCGCCATGATCCACAGCGGACTGATCTGGGATATCAGCGATACCTTCAACGGTCTGATGGCGCTGCCCAACCTGATCTGTCTCGTCGCTCTGAGCGGTCTCGTCGCCAAAATCACCAAGAACTATTTCGACCGCAAAAAGGGTCTCGACGTCGAGCCGATGCTCTCCGCCTACCCCGATATGAACGAGGAATTCAAGCAGGATATCAAAGCCCAAGTAGAAGAATAACACAAATAAACCGGCTCTGAACACACGTTCAAAGCCGGTTTTCTATATGAATACCTATCAATTCACAGCCGTCTTATACGCGCCGCTCTCGATCCCGGAGGTGATGACCCCGGAGAGGCTCGCCAGCCCGATCGCAACAAAGAACGCGGCGACACACAGGCTCAGGATCGCGAGGATCCGCGTGATCCTGACCTTCTTCGGAACGGGCATGTAGAACGAGTTCGCCTCACGCTCCACCTGCGCCGCTTTTCTCAGCGCAAGTATGGCGAACGTCGTGCGAAAGACAACGAACCCGAATACAAGGCTGATGATCGAGAAAAGGAAGGCTCTTTTCGCCTGCGCGTTGAGGTCGTCCTCCGCGAGCTTACGGCGCTGTTCCATCAAGGTTTCCGGGTTGCTGTAATCCATGCTCATTCCTCCTCGGTTCAAGAATTTCCTTATCGTTTTCATCTTATCATATGCTGTCGGAATTTGCAAGAACTATCCTGTGAAAATACGCCTTTCGCTTGACAATCCGCCCCGCGCGTGCTATTATTGACAAAAATATAGTATGCAAACTGTGCAAAATGATGAAAGCGAGTGATTATATGAGCAAGATTATCATTACCACCGACAGCACCGCCGATATCTCCGAAGAGATCGCGAAAAAATATAATATCCGCGTCGCACCTCTGCACGTTCTCTATAACGATGAGGACTTCACCGACGGCGAGGATATCACCCCTGAGTACATCCTGGAGCGCTACAAGGAGAAGGGCGAGCTCCCCTCCACCTCTGCCGTCACCCCTCAGGGCTATCACCAGTTCTTCAAAAAGATCCTCAAAGAGGGCTATGACGAGATCGTTCATATCGCCTTCGCGTCCGATATGTCCTCCACCTGCCAGAACGCCGTCATCGTCGCCGAGGAATTCGAGGGCAAGGTTCACGTCGTCGACAGCCGCGTCCTCTCCTGCGGGATGATGCTCCTTGCCATCCGTGCCTGCGAGCTGCGCGATATGGGCTTCTCCGGAGAGAAGATCGCCGCGGGCGTGAGCGCGCTGGTGGACAAGAACGTCGGCGGCTTTATTTTAAGCCAGCTTGAGTTTCTCCATAAGGGCGGCCGCTGCTCCGCTGTTTCTCTGCTCGGCGCGAACCTTCTGAACATCAAGCCCTCCATCATCGTCAACGACGGCGCGATGACCGTCGGCAAGAAGTACCGCGGCAAGGATGAGATCGTCCGCCTGAAATACATGCAGGACGTGATCGACCAGTACCGCGACGTGATCGACACCCGCCGCATCGTGATGCACTCCACCTGCGACTTCACCGAGAAGGAGCGCAAATTCTATAAGAAGGAGCTGAAGAAGCTCATCGACTGCGACGAGCTGATCGTCTCCACCGCCGGCTGCGTCATCACCTCCCACTGCGGCCCCGGCACCTTCGCCCTCTTCTTCATGACAAAATAAAGCTTCCATCGGCTCCCGCATCTTTTGAACGGGAGCTGATTTTATATGTGCGCAATGGGTTTTTATGCAAATCAGTCAAAAAACGGCTTGTAATAGGGAAAATTTGCTGTTTTTTTAAGGTTAAAATCGCTAAAAATCCCTTCTGTTTCTATGAATCTTCGCCAAAATTTGCATTTTCCTTCTGTTTAATGTAGACAAAATTCGCTTTCTGTGTTACAATCTCTATACTAAAAGTAGGGGAGGCGATAACATGGCAAGTAATTTAAAAGTTATCATCGACAACTCGCAGTCGAAGATCAAAATTCCTTCCGGGATCCGCATGCTCGTGCGCCGTAGCTGTCACGCCACCTTACAGCATGAGCGCTATGACGGCACGACCGAGATCAATGTGGTCTTTGCGGACAACGAGCTGCTCAACTCCTATTCCGATCGTCGCGTGAGCAACTACGAGGCTACAGAAGTGATCGCCATTCCGTCTGAGGAAGGCAACGAGAGCCTCGGTCAGCTGATCATCTCCGTTGAACGAATCCTCGAGCTCGTCAAGGTGTATAACCAGAGCTTTGAGATGGGTATCGTTTTTTCCTCCGTTCACGGCGTCCTCAACCTTCTCAGTCAGTATTATACCGATAAGGCGTCGAGAGACGAGCAGATGGTCAAAGAAGCGTTGATCATGGACAAGCTGGGTTTTCCGCCCCTGTCTCGTTTCAGCAGCTAACAACTGACGTAAAATCGCCCGCACCCGCGGGCGATTTTATTTTCTGCATTATTACCAATAAAGTCTTGAAAATTTTGTACAGTATTCCCACGCAGTCCCTATTGCGCCCGCTATACATGTTTTATATAATTAGCTTATGCAAATGCCCTTTCCTATCATACCTACAAAGGAGTAATCAGCATGAAATTGAGAAAAATGACCGCGATCCTACTGATCCTGACGCTGGCTCTCGGGCTTTTTCCGATCGCCGTATCCGCAAAGGAAGCGATCGACCTGTCCGACTGTCGCTTAACATTTGACGGCGAGGACTGGAAGGTCTACACGGTGGAGAACAAGGCTGACGCCCTCGACCCGGACGATATGGATATCACCCTGACGGACGGCAACGGCGAGGTCGTGCCCAAGAACGCGTATGACCTGGTGTTCGGAACCTATCGCTGGGACGACGAGGCCGAGGAGAATATCTTTGAAGAGCTCTCCGCACCCTTGAGTCTGAGCCCCCATTCCGATTATATGCAGGCGGGCTTCGGCGACTTTGCGGCTTATGCAGTTGCCAAGGAAAACAGCGGCTATACCGGCTCCTCGGAGATCTGCGGCTTTATGCTTTGGCATAAGTACAGCTTCAACTATTTCGGCGCGCAGATCACCTTCGGCGACGAGTTCAAAGGTCAGAGCACATGGTTCTGGCACGATTTCTATGAGCTTCCCGAGGATTCCGTTCACGCGCCTTCCGTTTTTGATATCACCGGCGAGGAGGTCGGCTCCGAATACTATACGATGACCTTCTACACCCGCAATACCGAGATTCCCGACCCCGGCGATCCCGATTATGAGAAAAAGCTCTATCCCGATACCGAGCCTCTTGAGGGAATGCCCACCGAGCTTGGCGCCTATTACGTCCGCGTCGAGGGAAAGGATCTCTACTACGGCTCCGGCTGTATCGACTTCGATATCGTTGAACCGGAGGAGCCCCGCCCCTATGCGACAGTGCGCGGCTCCGAGCGCCTCTATTTTGACGGCGATACTATCTACATCCCCGAGGGCGGAGAAGCATACATCACCTTCGGCGCCGATCCGTGGCCGGACGGTCTCTTTCCCGGCTGGCGCAATGATCTTCTGGAGGAGGACGGCTTCACGGTCGATCCCGACCCTGTATACTTCGAGGGTGATGATTCCGCCTATGCCCATGTCAAGGCGGGCGAGCTCCCCGCGGGCAGCGAGGGTACGTTATACTACAACTGGTACAGCTATGAGGATATCTTCGTCAAGCATATCCCGTGGAGCGAAGCTCCGACCTATATGACCTCTTCCGTTAAGATCCGCGTCGGTGAAGAGCCCGATCCCGAGACCTTCGCCTTCATCTGCGGCGAAGAGGATATGCGCTATTACAACGGCGACACCATCCTGATCCGCAACGGCGAGGATATCCTTCTCACCTTTGATCTCACCTATTATCCCGATTTCCTTCTCTGCGACCGGAATTACGACGGCGTGCGTGAGGCGGGCTTCACCGTGGTGCAGGAGATCGTTTCCTTTGAGGACGCGGGTTATAAGTACGTCTGGCTGCGCGCGGAGGATCTCGAACCCGGCGCCCGCGCGACCATCCCGCTCGCGTGGTATCTGTTCGACGATTATTTTGATAAGGATAACCACGACCCGGTCTATGTCGCGGAGATCTCCGTCGAGGTCGCGGACGAGCCTGCGGGCTACATCCTCGGCGACGCGGACGGCGACGGCGAGACCGATATCATTGACGCGACCATCATCCAGCGTGTCCTGGCGGATATCCCCGTCTATGCGTTCAGCGAAGCAGCCGCCGACGTGAACCGCAGCGGTGAGGCGGATATCGACGACGCGGCTCAGATCCAGCGCTATGAATCCGCTATGCTCGAGGATTCCGGCTTTGGCGAGCCGGGCGTTTACGGCACCTATTATGCCGGCTGGAATATCAACGAGCGCCTGCTCCCCGAGGGCTCAACCCTTGAGGGCGCCGAGCGCGTGAAGGCGGAGGCTGAGATTCGTACCGCCCTGAGCCTGCTGGTCGACCGCCGTCAGCTCAGTGAGGTAACGGGGATCGAACGGCTTCCCGCGTCCTCCTTCGTGTCCGATTATGTGACCGATCCGGACGGCGAGTGGTTCATCTCCCATTCCACGGACGGCGATTTCTACGGCTATTTCGACGTGAATGATTATGACAACAACCGCGCAGAAGCGATCGAAATACTGAAACAGTATTATGATTTCGATGAAACGAGCGGAAAGTTCACGAACGCTCCCGCCCTCAGCTATATCTGCAATCAGGGAACGGTTCACGAGGCGATCGGAAACTGGATCGCTGATACCTACGCCGCGCTCGGCATCGGGATGGAAGTGAAAAGCGTCAGCTGGGACAAATACCCTGAAACGCTCGATTCCGGAGATTTCTCTCTCGCGCGCGGCGGCTGGGTCGTAGACTATGACGATCCGCTGGAGTTCCTGTGTATGTTCACCACCGACTGTGAGGATAATTCTGTTCACTACGGTATTGGCGAGCACGCCGGGGAACGCGCCTACAGCCTGGATCTGCACGAGTATGGCATTGACTACTCCGTCGAGAACGGCACATGGGCTGAGACCTATGACGTTCTGATCGGGATGATCAGCGCCTGTCGCAGCGCCGGGGTACGCTCCCGTCTGTGCCATCTTGCCGAGGATATGCTGATGGATTCCGGCTGCATCCTTCCTTTATATTATTATTAAAACAGTCATTGGCTCCGTAAAAAACGCAGTCATTGCGAAGCCCCATTAGGGGCTGTGGCAATCTCAACCGATAAAAAAGAAAATCTGTTGATCGACCGTCGGTCAGGGTTCGGCACGCCGCCGCGCCCTGACCTTCCTTTTTGTCGACTAAGCCGCATTATTTCCGTCGTTTTCATCAATCTGGTTATTGACTTATCCCCGCCGTTCGTCTATAATGAACATAAGGTTTTAAAGCTGACCTGATTCATTGATCCTGTGCCCAAAGCGGCGCGGGCAAATCTCAAAAGGAGGACAAGCTTATGTATTACACAGCAGAAGTATCGAATATGTGCCCCGTAGCCAAGGGCGCATATCACGGTCCTGCTCCCATCCCGGAAGAGGGTAAGTGGGTACAGGCAAAGGAAATCAAGGATATTTCCGGTTTCACACACGGCATCGGCTGGTGCGCACCCCAGCAGGGCGCGTGCAAGCTCACCCTGAACGTCAAGGACGGCATCATCGAGGAGGCTCTGGTCGAGACCATCGGCTGCTCCGGCATGACCCATTCCGCGGCGATGGCTTCCGAGATCCTGATCGGTAAAACGCTTCTCGAAGCCCTGAACACCGACCTCGTCTGCGACGCGATCAACACCGCTATGCGCGAGCTGTTCCTGCAGATCGTTTACGGTCGTACCCAGTCCGCTTTCTCTGAGGGCGGTCTGCTCGTCGGTGCTTCTCTGGAGGACCTCGGTAAGGGTCTCCGCTCCCAGGTCGGCACCATGTTCGCCACCAAGGAGAAGGGTCCGCGTTACCTCGAGATGACCGAGGGTTATTGCTCTCAGGTCGCTCTGAACAAGGACAACGAGATCGTAGGCTACGAGTTTATCAGCCTCGGCAAGATGATGGACTTCATCAAGGCAGGTATGGACGCGAACGAAGCGCTCGAAAAGGCGAAGGGTCATTACGGCCAGTGGGAGAACGCTGCCAAGTATATTGACCCCCGCAAGGACTAAGGGAGGTGCACAGTATGGCTTTATTTGAAAACTACGACAGACGTATAGAGAAAATCAACGGCGTTCTCGCCGAGTACGGCATCGCTTCCGTAGAAGAGGCGCGCGAGATCTGCAAGGCCGCCGGTTTCGATCCCTATGAGATCGCCAAGGGCATCCAGCCCATCTGCTTTGAGAACGTATGCTGGGCATACTGCGTCGGCGCCGCTATCGCGCTGAAGGCAGGCGCCAAGAACGCTGAGGAAGCCGCCCGCTACATCGGTATCGGTCTGCAGAGCTTCTGTATCGACGGCTCCGTCGCTGAGAACCGCAAGGTCGGTATCGGCCACGGCAACCTCGCCGCGATGCTTCTTTCCAACGACACCAAGTGCTTTGCGTTCCTCGCAGGCCACGAGTCCTTCGCCGCCGCTGAGGGCGCGATCGGTATCGTCCGCAACGCGAACAAGGTTCGCGAGCAGCCGCTGCGCGTTATCCTGAACGGTCTCGGCAAGGACGCCGCTCAGATCATTTCCCGTATCAACGGCTTCACCTATGTCCAGACCCAGTTCGATTACTTCACCAACGAGCTGACCATCGTCAAGGAGACTCCTTACTCCGACGGCGAGCGCGCGAACGTTCGCTGCTACGGCGCTGATGACGTCCGCGAGGGCGTTGCCATCATGCACAAAGAGGGCGTTGACGTTTCCATCACCGGTAACTCCACCAACCCCACCCGCTTCCAGCATCCCGTTGCCGGCACCTATAAGAAGGAGTGCAACGAGCAGGGCAAGAAGTATTTCTCCGTCGCTTCCGGCGGCGGCACAGGCCGTACCCTCCATCCCGACAACATGGCTGCCGGCCCCGCTTCCTACGGCATGACCGATACCATGGGTCGTATGCATAGTGACGCGCAGTTCGCAGGCTCCTCCTCCGTTCCCGCTCACGTTGAGATGATGGGCTTCCTCGGCATGGGCAACAACCCCATGGTCGGCGCTACCGTCGCAGTAGCTGTCGCGGTCCAGAACAGCCTGAAATAATCTCAAAGGCTCCCTTTGGTAAAGCGAGTACCAAATATTCAAGGCTCTCTGTCAATAGTTGGGGTAAACCCGAATATAAAACAGAATAAGAGAACAGAACAAGCGATGGCTAAGAAGCTGTCGCTTGTTTAGCGTTAAT
>CACYFH010000035.1 GCA_902773635.1 uncultured Ruminococcus sp.
GCTAATCTGCTCATTTTTAAACACTTGCGTGTTTGAATAATCTGTTTTCCAGATTACCTGATGTAAGAATCTCACATCTGTAATTTCTTGAGTACTCTTTGTGTCTCCACAAATGCTCTCAAAGTAATTACGGGTTATCTTCTTCGTTGTTTAATTTTCAAGGTCCTTTGCTTAGCTTTCGGAGGTTACATTGCTGTAATCTCTCTCGGCTCAGCGTAAGTCATATTATATTCGATTCTGAGTCATTTGTCAAGAGGAATTTTCAAATTTTTTGAAAAATTTTCATATTCTTTTTTGACTGAAAAAAGGCTCAAAAAATCCGCTCTACTTACAAGTCAAGGGAACTTCGCAAAACAACCTGTTTGTAAGCGGTTTCGAACATTTCTTAACTGACGCGAGTATTGTTATACCATAAATCAAGACAAAGGTCAAGGGGTAATTTCAAATATTACAAACTTGTAATAAAATCCCGATTTACATTTCTTCATTTTGTGGTATTATATATAGTATAGCACAGGATACAGTATATATACATATATAAGAGGAACACTATGGAAAGATTTGTAATCACTATCGGCAGACAATTCGGCAGCGGCGGACGCTCCATCGGCGAGAAGCTCGCAAAGAAGCTCGGCGTGAACTTCTATGACAAGGAGCTGATCTCCATCGCAGCGAAGGAGAGCGGCATGAACCCCGAGGTATTTGAGGGCGTCGACGAGAAGGCAACCAACAGCCTGCTCTACTCCCTCTCGATGGGCATGTACACCTTCGGCAGCGGCTTCCCCACCATGGGTGATCTCCCTGTCAACGACAAGCTCTATCTCCTCCAGCACAAGATCATCAAGGAGCTGGCGTCCAAGGAGAACTGCGTCATCGTCGGACGGTGCGCCGACTACATCCTGCGGGATAATCCGAACACGGTGAACGTTTTCATCCATGCGAGCATGGCTTACCGCAAGGAGCAGAGCATCCAGAAGCACGGCATCGACCCCGCGAGAGCGGAGCACATCATCAACAAGACCGACAAGAACCGTGCCAACTACTATAGCTTCTACTCCGGTCAGAAATGGGGCATGACGGAGAACTACGATCTCTGCATCGACTCCTCCAAGCTCAGCGAGGACAAGATCGTCGATCTGATCGCGGAATATGTGCACATGAGATAAACCACATCATATACAGAAAGGGAGGGGTCACGCCCCTCCCCTTTTCTTTTTCGGTTTTACCATCGTCAGCTCATAGCTGAGATCAAGAAGCTGGTATATTTCTTCTAAAGGAGCCGTTCCGTCAAGCAGAATCGTGATCCAGCTTTCATGATTCATATGATAGGCGGGATAATATCCCTCCTGCATCAGCAGGGAGCCGCTGAGGATCGGGTCGCACTTTACGTTTATGATATCTACCTTGCCCTCTCCCGAAAGACCGAGCTTGTCACGCCTCACGTCGGCGAACAGCGCGAACCACTTCCTGTTGCTCAGATGGCGTAGAACGGCATAGGTCGGGGCGGACGAGAACGGATAATCCGGCTCTACCCCATAGGTGTTCGCGGCATAGTCGAACACGTCCTTGATCAGTGAGCTCATGATTTCTTCGCCCTGAGCTTTCTCACACCCTTCTCGCAGGCGGGGAAGATCAGATAATGCACGAGCACGGCGAACAGGACGCCGATCACGATACCGGCGAGGACGTCCGTCGGAAAATGCACGCAGTTATACAGGCGCGAGAACGCGACCAATGCGGCAAGAATCAGCGCGACAATACCGACCTTCTTGTGCTCCAGAAAGATCGCCGTTGCACAGGCGAACACGTTGACGGAATGACCCGAGGGGAAGGAGGAATCGTGGGGCTTATGCACCAGCGGTTCAAGAAAGGCGTAGGCGTCGTATGGGCGGACGCGTCCGACGACGTTCTTGATGATCAGATTCGCGACGATGTAGGCGAGCGCCATCGCGAGGAGCACCTGGACACCGGTGCGGCGGGTCTTTGCGAAGATCAGCAGGAGCAGACCGACGCAGATGCAGAAGATGCCGTGATCACCGAGCATGGAGAGGATCTCCATCACCTTGTCGAGAAAAGGCGAGCGGATGGTTTGTAATGATTGCAGAAAATTAGCTTCCCAGAGCATAGGAGCCTCCTTTTGGGTAGTCGGTAGTTGGTAGTTGCCGGTTATAAGAGCCTATCCCTTTTTCTTATGGTGAGTGACCTTTTCCTTGAGGTTTGCGTACTTCTCGGAGTACTTCTCGTTCGCCTGGATAAAGGAGTAGACGATACTGCTGGCGCCGTCGAGCACCATCAGCGCGCCCAGTCCGAGCACGAACCAGCGGAGCATGTCGATGGGCGCGACGAGGATGAACACGCCCGCGATCAGGTAGAGGATGGTTTTTACAAGCTTCTTATAAAAGGTGAAGTCGCGCTCCTCCCGCGTTTTTACGGCGATGAAGCTCCTGTAGGCGGTCACAAGGAGCCAGCACCCGGCGATCAGACTGCCGATGATAAAGACCGCCTGCTCCTTCACGAGGATGATGCAGAACACGGTCGCGATCGCGACGAAGATATAGACCCTTGCGCGTTCCTGCTCAAAGTTCCACTTGCTGTCATAGAGCTTTCTCAGGGTGTAGAAGAACTGGAAGGCGACGATCGCGCCGAGCAGGATAATGATGATCAGGATGAAGGAATTGTTCGGGAAGATCAGCATGAGTGCGCCGATCACCGCGAGGATGATGCCTTCGACAAGCTGGTTCGCGTTGATCAGCTTGCTGAGCTTGCCCGTTCTCAGGCGCTCCAGAAAATCGCCGAAAAGCGCCTTCTCGGGGATCTTGGCGGCGGTTTTCACGGTGTCGGATTCCACCATGTTTTTCAGCAGATCCTCCACGCCGTCCAAGCCGTCAGCCATCGCTTCTTCCCTGGTTTTCGCGCCCCTTCCCTCAAAGGAATCAAAGAGGTTTCCGACGAACTTCTCGCGTTCCTCCGGGGAGATATCCTTTATCCAGTAAGCGACGACCTCGTTGATCCATTTGCTGTCGGGAGTGAATTTGCCGACGACGTCGGGCTTGCCGCGTTCGACGCCCCAGGTGTGGACGTCGTGCTGGTTGATGCCCTTCTCAAAGCTGCTGACGATCCTCGTATCGGGAATATCGTGGGCGAAGATCTTGCCGAAGATGCAAAACTGCGGGAGAAAGACGGTCGTCCTGTCCTTGATCTTCTCGATCAGATTGAGGTCGCTGACCTCGGGGCACAGTCCCGGACCGTCGTTATTGTAGATATGACTGACCTGCGAGAGCCTGCCGTCCGAGAGATAACAGCAACCGTATAGAGCGAGGTTGCCGCCCTTGCTGTGGCCGCCGACGATGTAGGTACAGCCGTCCTCCATCACGTCCTCCAGATACTCCACGGCGCGGAGCTGGGCGGCGGTATGCTTGTAGCTGATCATAAAGTCCTCGCGCCAGCCGACGAGGGAGTTGTCCGTCCCGCGGAAGGCGACATAATACTGCTTATCCGTCAGGCGGAATTTCACCGCGGCGAACTGGGTGACCTTCTTGCGGTCAAAGACCTCTACATAATCGGAAACCTGTAAGCTTCCGAAGCGCACGGAACGCTTCACGGCGTTCAGGAAGGCGTCGTTTGACGAGCCCTTCACACAGCGACGCAGGGAGGCGACCTTCACGTCCTTCTTCAATTCATAGGAATAGTACGCGAGGTTGGAGAGGACGAAGTTATCCACCTCGTTGAACGGCTTATCATAAAAGGAAAAGTCCGCGTACCAGTATACATAATCGGTGATCGAGTTCATGCTTCACCTCCGTGTCAATCGGTGTATGGGAGTATCAATACTCATCCAAGAAATGATGGATCACGCCATGCTGTTTGTAGGCGATGACCGTGTCCGTGTTCACGTTGTGCATGCTGTTGAAGATATTCGCCTCCACATGCGGGTTGGTCTTTTTCAGCTCTCTGATCAGGAGCTTCGTATCCATGCGCTTGGAGACGGACGAGCCGTCCTCGCGGCAGGAGGAACAGGTATCGGTGAAATGGCAGGCACACTGGATGAAGTGCAGTTCATTGAAGTCGCGCCACGCCTTGATATCGTCCTCGCGGACGTAGTAGAGCGGACGGATCAGCTCCATGCCCTCATAGTTCGTGGAATGGAGCTTGGGCATCATCGTCTGCACCTGACCGCCCCAGAGCATGCCCATGAGGACGGTCTCGATCACGTCGTCATAGTGATGACCGAGCGCGATCTTGTTGCACCCCAGCTCCTGCGCCTTCTTATACAGCCAGCCGCGCCGCATCCGCGCGCAGAGATAGCACGGCGACTTCTCGATCTTGTCGACCGCGTCGAAGATGCGGGTCTCGAACACGGTGATCGGGATGCCCAGCGTGCGGGCGTTGCTCTCGATCAACAGGCGGTTGATCTCGTTGTAACCGGGATCCATCACGAGGAACACCAGCTCAAAGGGGAACTTATCATGCCGCTTGAGCTCCTGAAAGAGCTTCGCCATCAGCATACTGTCCTTGCCGCCCGAGATGCACACGGCGATCTTATCGTTCGGTTGAATCATATCGAATTCCACGATCGCTTTCGTAAAGCGGCGGAAGATGTTCTCCTTGAAGCGGCGGCGCTTCGTGAGACTCTGTTCGATCTCGCGGGAGCGGTCGGCGCTGTCCATATGCTTTCTCAGCCACGCTTCATACCCGCCTTTAAGACTGACGGCGTCATAGCCGAGCTTCGATAAGGCGAGCGCGGTCTCCACGCTCTGATTGCCGTGCATGCAGAAGAGGACGAGCTTCCGCTCCCGCGGCAGCTCCATCCCCATGATATCGGGCGCGCTGAGCGAGCGTGGGATCGTGCCGTAGGAGTGAGAGATCTCTGAGCGGATATCATACAGGACATAGCTCTCCTCAGGCAGATCGGCTAGCTCTTCAATTGTGATCTCGGGAATATTCTCAGCCATTATCAAAACTCCGTCATACTCGAACACGGCAGTCATTGCGAGGGTGCACGGATGTGCAACCGCGGCAATCCCACAAAGCGGCGCGCCGCCTATTCTTCTCACATCAACCGGTATTAATGTCAAGGGGATTCCCACGTTGCGACCTTCGGTCGCTCCTCGGAATGACTTTGTTTCTTTTATATAATAGCTTACCGCAAAAGACGAAATCCGTCAACATTCCCGCAGAAATTTCCGCAAATTTTGCGGAACAGCGCACATTTATTGTAGGGCGGGGACTTGCCCCCGCCCTATAGAATCAACGCATCTGACGCTGAACGGTCATATTACACTCCAAAAATTCTCAAAAGCTGTTGATATTAGCCGCAAAATACGGTATAATAGATAGGAATATGCACAAGAAAGAGGAAAACCTATGCTGCAAATCAAAAACCTATCCTTTACCGTCGACGCGGACGGAAGCGATAAAGAGATCATCCGCGACATCTCCCTCACGATCCCGGACGGCAAGCTCTATGTCATCACGGGTCCCAACGGCGGCGGCAAGTCCACCCTCGCCAAGCTGATCGCGGGCATCGAGAAGCCTACCGCCGGCCAAATCATCTTCAACGGCGAGGACATCACCGACATGAGCATCACCGACCGCTCGAAGAAGGGCATCGGCTTCGCCTTCCAGCAGCCCGTAAAGTTCAAGGGCATCCGCGTGCTCGACCTCATCCGTCTCGCGGCGGGCAGAGAGCTTTCCGTCACCGACGCGTGCCGCTACCTCTCCTTAGTCGGGCTTTGCGCGAGGGAATACATCGACCGCGAGGTCAACTCGAGTCTCTCCGGCGGCGAGCTCAAGCGCATCGAGATCGCGACTGTCATCGCAGGCAACTCGCTCTTGACCGTCTTTGACGAGCCGGAGGCGGGGATCGACCTGTGGAGCTTCAGCAATCTGATCGAGGTGTTCCAGAAGCAACGCGAGGAGATCGCGAACCGCTCCATTCTGATCATCTCCCACCAGGAGCGCATCCTCAATATCGCCGACGAGATCATCGTCCTCAACAGCGGCCGCCTTGAGAATCAGGGCAAGAAGGACGAGCTCCTCCCCTCTTTGATCGGCACTTCTTCCGCGGTGCGTGAATGCCGCGGCGTGAACGGAGGCTTAGACTGATATGGATCTGAACAATATTCAAAAATATCTTCTCAAAGAGATCGCAGATATCGACGCGCCCCTGACCGGCGCCTACAACATCCGCTCCGACAGCATGAGCATCGGCAGACAGTCCACCAAGAACATCGAGATCGTCAGCAAAGAGGGCGTCAGCGGCATGGATATCTTCATCAAGCCCTACACCGTCGGCGAGACCGTGCACATCCCGGTCGTTATGACCCAGAGCGGACTCAAAGAGGTCGTGTACAATGACTTCTTCATCGGCGACAATGCGGACGTCACCATCGTCGCGGGCTGCGGCATCGACAACTGCGGCGCGCATGATTCTCAGCATGACGGCGTTCACCGCTTCTATGTCGGCAAGAACGCAAAGATCAAGTATGTCGAGAAGCACTTCGGCTCCGGCGAGGGCACGGGCAAGCGCATCTTAAATCCCGTCACCGAGGTCTATCAGGAAGCGGGCAGCACCTGCGAGATGGAAATGGTGCAGATCAAGGGCGTGGACGACACGACCCGCAAGACCGTCGCGGAGCTCAAAGAGGGCGCAAAGCTCGTCGTCAGAGAGCGTCTCATGACCCACGGCGACCAGAGAGCCATCAGCGACTACGACGTGCGCTTAAACGGCGACGGTTCCTCCGCGGACGTGGTCTCCAGAGGCGTCGCGCGCGACGATTCCTACCAGCGGCTCGACCTGAAGATCTCCGGCAACGCCGCCTGCAAGGGTCACACCGAGTGCGACTCCATCATCATGGATAACGGCAAGATCCTCGCCGTTCCCGCGCTGGAGGCGAACAATGTGGAAGCCTCCCTCGTGCATGAAGCGGCGATCGGCAAGATTGCGGGCGAACAGCTCATCAAGCTCATGACCCTCGGTCTGACAGAAGCGGAAGCCGAGGAGCAGATCATCAACGGCTTTTTGCGGTGAGTATCATGAACAACGAACTGACCTTTGAGCCGCTGACCTCAGCGGTCGACAGCCGCATCGACGAGATGTCGGCGCTCGCGAGCGCGATCATCAAGGACTACTATGACCCTCTCCTTGGCGCTGAACAGAACGACTACATGATCGAGATGTTCCAGTCTCCGACTGCCATCCGCTCTCAACTCAGCCACGGCTACCGCTACCGTTTTATCCGCAAAGACGGCATGAATATCGGCTTTCTCGCGATGATCCCGCACGAGGACGCGATGTATCTGAGCAAGCTCTATCTGCACAAGGACAGCCGCGGCAAGGGCTACGGCAGAACCATCCTCGCCTACATCAAGGAACAGGCTTTGAGCGAGGGCTTCCACGCCATCGAGCTGAACGTGAACAAGGAAAACGAGACCAAATACATTTATGAGAAGCTAGGCTTTCAGCAGATCCGCGCCGAGAAGAACGATATCGGCGGCGGGTTCTACATGGACGATTACGTCTACCGGCTCGAATTTTGAATTACATATCATACAACAATGCCCCTCCGGGTGATTCCGGAAGGGCATTTCTTATACCTGATTCATCTATTGTCGATCTTTTCAGGGTACATATCGTGATTCGCAAGGCGATCCCACGCCATCTTCTCATACTTCGTCCCCGGTCTGCCGTAGTTGCAGTACGGGTCGATGGAGATACCGCCGCGCGGGGTGAACTTGCCCCACACCTCGATGTAGCGGGGATCCATCAGCTTGATCAGATCTTTCATGATGATATTCATGCAGTTCTCGTGGAAGTCGCCGTGATTGCGGAAGCTGAACAGATAGAGCTTGAGTGACTTACTCTCCACCATGATCCTGTCGGGAATGTAGGAGATATAGATGGTCGCGAAATCCGGCTGACCCGTGATCGGGCACAGGCTCGTGAACTCCGGACAATTGAACTTTACGAAATAGTCGTTATCGGGGTGCTTGTTCGGGAAGGTCTCCAGCACCTCGGGCGCGTAATCGTTTTTATACTCTGTAACATGCTTGCCGAGCACGGAGATCGTTCCGCGCTCGTTTTCTTTTCTTCCGTCCATAGTCTCCTCCTTACAGTGCAGGGTCGGCAATACCGTTCGCACGGAACGCTTCCGCCCTGTCGCGGCAGGTGCCGCATACGCCGCAGGGCTTCTCCCCGCCTTCATAACAGCTCCACGTCAGCTCATAAGGCACATGAAGTCGCAAGCCCTCCGCTACGACCTGCGCCTTGTTCATCCCGATAAAGGGCGCGATCACGGTGAGCTGACCGCCGCTGCCGAGATAGATCGCGCGGTTGATGCTCTCGTTGAACTCCGCGGAACAGTCGGGGTAGGCGTTGCCCGCCGCGTCGTCGCTGTGCGCGCCGTAGTAGATCTCCGTGCAATCATGCGAGAGCGCCACACTCGCCGCCGCAGAGAGGAAAAGTCCGTTGCGGAACGGAACGTAGGTGGAGACGGGCTTGCCGTCGCTCTCCTTGAGCTGGTCGGAGTAGCTCTCCTTCGGGATATCCGCGTCTGCGCCCTGTAAGAGTGAGCAGTTTGAATCCTCAAAGATCTTCGCCAGATCGAGCTGCATGAAGCGCACGCCGTAGTGCGCGGCGATCTTCTTCGCCGCCTGCAGCTCCTTATCGTGCTTCTGACCGTAGCTGACGGAGAGGGCGAGCACCTCGTCCGCGCCGTATTTATCTATTGCGATAGCGAGACAGGTCGTGCTGTCCACGCCGCCGCTGAACAATACCAATGCTTTCATATTTCCTCCAAAGAATTATTCAAATGCGATAAGTTTTTTCAGATCCGCTTCGCTCCTGAACGCGCCCATATAAGTCGCAGTCTGCGTTTTTGTGGAAGCGTTGCGGATGCCGCGCGCTGTCATACAACTGTGCGAGCCGCTGATGGTCACGCCGACGTCGAGCGTACCCGCCGCCTCGCTGATGATCTCCGCGATATCTCTGCCGAGCTTCTCCTGCAATTGCAGGCGCTTCGCCGCCATATCGCAGATACGCGCGATCTTGCTCAGTCCGAGCACCTTGCCGCGCGGGATATAGGCGACGTTCACCGTCATATCGTACATCAGAGCGAGGTGGTGCTCGCAATAGCTGAACACGGTGATATCCTTCATCACGACCGCGCTCTCCATGTCCTCACGGTTGCAGTCGGTGAAGGTCTTGCCGAACATCTCGGCGATCTCATGATTGGTGTACGCCGTGCCCTCGAGCACCTCTTCAAGCATGTTCGCGACGCGCTCCGGGGTCTCGAGGAGCCCCTCTCTCTGCGGGTCCTCGCCGATCGCCTTGAGCAGTCCTTCTATATGAAATTTGATGGCTTCTTTATCCATTATACTCCTCTTTTCTCAGGGTCCCAGATAAACTTATGCAACTGTAATTGCAGACGCACTTGCGTAAGCCCCTTCTCCTGCATGAATTCCACCATCCGCGCGGGGTCGATCTGACCGAACACGGGGCTGAGGAAGATGTGACACGGCGCGTCCGTCAAATACGCCGTGATGATCTCATAGGCGCGTTCCAGATCCTCCGCACCGCCGACGACGAACTTGACGGAATCGTGCGCGTTCAGCAGAGCGAAATTCTCCACGCACATCGCCTTTTCCATCCCGCTCGACGGGAGCTTGTAGTCCATCGTAAACACAGGGCGCGACCTTGCATCCATAAACGGTCTGAGGTCGACGCTTCCGTTGGTCTCGATCTCCACACGGTTGCCCTGCTCAATCAACTTCGTAATCAATTCCTTCACATTCGCCTGCAACAGCGGTTCGCCGCCCGTGAGAGTGACGTTCCTCACGCCGCTGTCCTTCACCCACTCACAGAGCGCGTCCGCGTCCGTCAGGGTGAACGGCGCGTCGGGCTGATTCGCCCAGCTCGTATCGCAGTAGGAGCAATTCAGGTTGCAGTTCTTGAAGCGGATGAACGCAGCAAGCTCTCCCGCGTGAGCGCCCTCGCCGTTGATGCTGAGGAAACGCTCGACTGCTTCATACTTCATCGCTCGCCCTCATATACCGCGCAGTTCTCCGGCGTTTCGTAAACCGTCACGGAGCGAACCGGCAGATATTTTTCTTTAAAAGAATCATAGAAGGCTTTCGCGAAACATTCCGCAGTCGGTCGGAAGGGCACTTCGATCAGGCGAAAGTTTTCTTCCTTCAACGCCTCCAGCGTTTTCTCCTTCAGCGTTCCCTTCTCATAAATGAGCGCGTGATCGTAGAAATCCGCAAGCGCCCGCACCTCATGCTTGAGATCGCCGAAGTCGATCACCATGCCGCGCTTCTCCCCCGCTTCGATCAGCGAATCTTCCGAGACGCAGACCTCCACCGTCCAGCGGTGGCCGTGGATATTGGCGCATTTTCCGTTGTAGCCGGAAAGAAAGTGGGCGCTGTCGAAAGCCGCCCTTGTTTTCAGCGTATACATAAACCCTCCAAAAAGAAAAGCGCCTGCCAACGCAGACGCACCTCACTCGTAATACACACAGTATTCCCTTGGGATGCCCTGGTTTTGTTTAACGACAGGATGGCGCAAACGAACTGTCGGTTATGATTATAATGATCTGATCGAATTTTGTCAAGTATACAGGCGCTCTTTTCTTGCGAAACGGCGAATGACATGCTATAATGCAATCAGCATAAAACATTCAAAGGAGGAACACCATGATACAGGAAAAAATCACAACTCTGACCCTCCCCTATCCGGGAAAAAGGACGAAGAAGGTGCGCGTATTCGTGCCCGCTCACGAGGAGGGTGAGAAGCTCCCGGTCATCTACATGCCGGACGGTCAGAATCTCTTTGACGTCGAGTCCTCGGGCTTCGGCTGCTGGTACACGCGCGAGGCGATCCGCGATGAATTCAAGGCGACCGGCAGGGCGGCGATCATCGTCGGCATCCACAACGACGAGGGCGACGTCACCCGCACGAACGACCTCGGACCCGCATCCATCGGCAGGATCGTCTATCCGCCCCATCTGCCGGAATCGGAGCGTACACTCTATGAGCCGCTGGGAGAGCGCTTCGCCGATTTCGTCATCCATACCGTGATGCCCGCGATTGAAGCGCAATTCCCCGTCAAGACCGGCAGAGAGAACACCGCCTTCTGCGGTAGCTCGATGGGCGGTCTGATGACCTTTTTCATCACGCTCAGCCACCCCGATCTCTTCTGTGCGGGCGGCGCGCTGTCCCCTGCCCTCCTGCTGTATGAGCCGGAGGATCTCAAATCCTGGATCGAAGAGAGATCAAAGGGCGGCGTCCCCTTCCTCTACATGTACAGCGGCGACGGCGACGAGCTGGAAAAGATGATCTGCGTGAGCACAGAATATGCCTGTGATATCATGGAAAAATGCTATCCCAAGTCGCTGTTCAAAAAGGTCATCACCCCCGGTGAGCCGCACCACGAGAGAGCCTGGGAGCCGATCTTCCGCGACTTCCTGCACATCTTCCTCTCGGAATGATCACCCGCCATGCATGATATCTGGAACCCCTGGCACGGCTGCAAAAAATGCAGCGAAGGCTGTCAGAACTGCTACATGTACTTTCTGGACGCACAGAGAGGGAAAAGCGGCGCGGATATCTACCGCACCAAAAGCGGCTTCTCCTACCCTCTCTCCAAGGACAGAAGCGGACAGTATAAGGTAAAAAGCGGCGAACACCTGCGCGTCTGCATGACCTCGGACTTCTTCCTGGAGGAAGCGGACGCATGGCGCGGCGACGCGTGGCGCATCATCCGACAGCGTCCCGACGTGGTCTTCTTCCTCCTGACGAAGCGCCCGCAGAGGGTGCGCGGCTGTCTGCCCTACGACTGGGGCGACGGCTGGGAGAACGTGTTCTTCAACGTCAGCTGTGAGAACCAAAGGCGCGCCGACGAGCGCATACCGATCCTGCTCTCCCTCCCCTTCAAGCACAAGGGCGTGATGTGCGCGCCCTTCATCGGTGAGGTCAGTCTCAAAGAGTACCTCCCTGCGGGACAGATCGAACAGGTCATCTGCGACGGCGAGAACTATTCAGGCGCGCGACCCTGTCGCTATGAATGGGTGAAGCGCCTGAGCGACGAGTGCAGAGCCTTCAACGTGACCTTCGCCTTTGTCGGGACAGGGCGGTTCTTCGTCAAGGACGGCAGAACCTACCGCATTGAGAGCAGCGAGCTCCAGGCGAGCCAAGCCCATAAGTCGGGGCTGAGCTTTCAGGGCAAGCCGATCGACTTCAAGCTCAGAACGCTGCTCGGCATGCCGCTCTCCGAAGAACGCCGCTACAAGCCGTACTTCCGCGAGAAATGCCAAACCTGCGGGATGAAGCCGATCTGCAACGGCTGTACCGTGTGCGGCAAATGCGGCGGCGAATAATCGGTTTTCATTTTCGCAGTCATTCCGAGGGAGCGACTAAGCGACCGTGGGAATCCCACAAATAGGGGCAGAAACGTCGGTTCCCCTCATTGTTGAGGATCGGTTTTCATTTTCGCAGTCATTCCGAGGAGGGCGATCAAGCCCGACGTGGGAATCCCCCTAATAGACGCAGAACATCACTGTTCAAGCCATTAATGACAAGGGGATTGCCACGGCTCTAAAGAGCCTCGCAATGACATCGTAATTAATCAGTGCTTACCTAAGTTTCCGTTGAACGCTTTAACAAATCATCCAAAAACAACCAAGAAATTTTAGCATATGCGACAATAGGAATATACGCGGAATATTCCATATTGTAAAAATAGAGCAAATTTTGTATGATATAATTAAAAATAATTTGGTTATATGAAAAGACTTTGTGCTTTATTGAGAGACCGGCACGCTCTCCCGGCTGTCCGGGCGCGTGCCCCTATTCCGTTAACTCTTGTTTCCTTTGTTCGGCTGTTCACGGCGCTCTTCCCTACAAACGGCTGTGACCCGCCGATGTCCGGTATGAATTCTATATGCGGTCAGCGGACAGACCCAAAGAAAACAGTTAAATCTAACTAAAAAAATTCCTAAAGGAGGAAACCAAAAAATGTTGGATAAAATCAAACGACCCATCAGCATTCTGCTGGTCTTTATGATGATTGTCAGCCTGTTCACCGTGGTTCCGATTACGGCGGGTGCGGCTACAATCACAAGCGACACCAGCATGGATAATCTTAATGTCGGAGATATTCTTACTCGAGAGATATGCGATATTCCCGGATTTATGGACTATACCCTAACTCTGCCGGCAAACGGTTACGGAACCGGAGAAGCCGCTATCAATACCGATACGGTGTTTTACGAAGACGAATATAAGAGTTATGCAAACGGTAGTATATCCGTTAAAGACGAAGAAGAGCCGTATCAACCTTATGTTAACGGCGAAAAAGTCGACCTATGGATCGTAACCGCCATTGACCACGACGAAAGTACAATCACCCTGACCGGCTTCGCCGAGTCCGCTCCCGAGCCCACCGAGGCTCCGACCGAGGCTCCGACCGAGGCTCAGCCTGTGATCAGCACCGTCACATGGGATAATAATAGCCTTCAAAAGACCAGCGGCGGAAAATCTTCCGGCGGTGTAACTCTTACTACAGAGCAAGGCAATACCCGTGTGAACGATTGTTTCTTTGGTGGAAGAGGCAGCGCCACCTTTACGGCACCCGAAGGATCGGTATTCACCAAGATTGAACTCAAGGATGCTGAGTATGTTGATTCCCTTAATTTCCCCGGTGCCACAGTTGCGGAAAGCGGCGGATATTGGGATAACATGATGCCGGAAGATCCAGAATGGATACCATATTATACAGTTACATGGACAGGTGAAGCATCGGAAGTAACCTTCTCAGGTGCTATTTACGGCATTCAGTCCATCGTGTTCACGCTTAAGAGCGCCCCTGCTCCCGCTCCCACCGAAGCTCCCACCGAGCCCGCTCCCACGACGATCACCGTGAAATTCACCGACGCATTCAACTGGGGTGACATTCGCGTCTACTATTGGGACAGCGAAGTCGACTGCCCTGAGTATCCGGGTACTCAGATGGACAAGGCTGAGGTCAATGACTACGGCCAGCAGGTCTATACCGCTGTTATTCCCGCTGGCGTCGATGGTGTCATCTTCAACGGCAACGGCAAGCAGACCGGAGATATCACCGAGGGTATCGCGGACGGCGCACAGTGGTACCCCACCGACGAGCAGAATGAATTAGGCCACTACAAGGCCGTGCGCGTCGGCGCAGTTGAGCCGACCGAAGCTCCCACCGAGCCCGCTCCCACCGGCTACACCGTAACCTTCAAAAACTATGACGGTACGGTGCTGCAGGAGACTAAAGGTCTTGCCGAGGGTGCGCTGATCTCTTATGACGGCGAACCGCCCGTTAAGCCCGAGGACGAGGACAACACCTATACCTTCGCAGGCTGGGATCCTGCCGTGGCGCTGATTGTCACCGGCGACGCGGTCTACACTGCGAAGTTCAACGCCGTTTCCAAGGCGACCGAGGCTCCCACCGAGGCTCCGACCGAGCCTGTTGGGGAAACAATCACCCTCAACAGCGGCAGAGACAAGCTAAGTAGTTATGGAATAACTAACGTCAATAGAGGGAGACATGAAGATTTTGAGAACAACGATTTACCGTGGGGAACCTTTATTGCGCCTGCCGGTAAGGTCTTTACAAAAATTGTAACTAACGGTGCTAATGTAGGTGCGATGAATTGGACAGGAAGCGCTGAGCGTGTCGATCACGACAATATGAGGGGGGAATGGTACATTGATTTTGATACCGACGAAGACGGTTTCCGTCCCTTCACCATTTCGTTTACGCTTGCTGACGCTCCCACCGTGGCTCCCACTGAGGCTCCCACCGAGGCTCCGACCGAGCCTGTTGGGGAAACAATCACCGTCCATAGCAACACCGACAAGTTGAGCGATCACGGTATTCAGAACTTACAATACGGTGATCATTCAGACTTCGATGGCAACGTATTATACTGGGGAACCTTTGTTGCGCCTGCCGGTAAGGTCTTTACAAAAATTGTAACTAGTGGCACCACTGAAGGTGCGATGTATTGGACAGGAAGCGCTGAGCGTGTCTATCACGACAATATGTTTAACAAAGATGCGCTAAATTTCTTGCCTTTTACCATTTCGTTTACGCTTGCTGACGCTCCCACCGGCTACACCGTAACATGGAAGAACGGTGACGGCTCAACTCTCAAAACAGACACGGTTGAGGACGGCACTGCCCCTGCCTATAGCGGCAATGTGCCCGAAAAGGCAGAGGACGACGACTTCACCTACACCTTCTCCGGCTGGACTGACGGCGCCACCACCTACGGCGCAACCGATACTCTCCCCGCTGTCACAGGCGATATCACCTACACCGCGACCTTTGACGCTGTCGCGAAGTACGAGCCCGGCTACTACCTCGTCGGCACCTTCACCAACTGGAAGGTAGACCCCGCGTACCGGCTCACCGAAAACCCCGATGTTGACGGCGAGTATATGATCACTCAAGTCGCGATGACTGACACCGATGCGTTCAAGGTCGTATACGCTAAACCGGGCGAGGACTTTGTATGGTACCCCGACGGCGTGGGTAATGACATTTCCGTTGAGAAAAACGACAAGTACAATATCTACTTCCGTCCCGACGGTACAGACGACGAGGCGTGGGATTACGGCTTGATCTTCACCGAGCGATATGTCCCCGCCGAGAGCACC
>CACYFH010000036.1 GCA_902773635.1 uncultured Ruminococcus sp.
CACACGAGGTCAAAGCGTACCTACTGGATACGCTTACCGAGAACGGCGAGCGACGACGCAACGCAATAAATGTTAAAGTGTTTTAATGAAACTTAGTATGAAAGACCTTTCACCAATAACACCCATGAAGGCGGTGTTTTGTGACATCAAAAAATGAAAAACCCGCCCAACTGCCGGTGGACGGGTATAAGTGCGAGCGTGTCTTAAAAAGCTTTGATGAAGGCGGCGATCGCTTTGATGGAGCGTTCGGCGGCGATGACGCGGAATTTCATGTAATCCATGTATTCGTTGCTGTTGAAGTCGTCCGAGATGCTCCGCAGGATCGCGAAGGGTACGCCGTTGCGGTAGCAGACGGTGCCGACCGCCGCGCCCTCCATCTCGCACGCGAGCGCGCCGAAGGTCTCGGCGAGCTTTTGGCGGCGGTCATGGGAGACGATGAACACGTCGCCCGAGGCGATGCGTCCGCGGAAAAGGCTGACGCCCTCCACCGTCTTGCATGCTTCATGGAGCTTATCGGCGACCGCCTTGTCGGCAGGAAAGTAGGTGCGGAGCTCGTCGTTGAACTGCACCTGACCGAGAGGCTCGCCCATCTCGGTGCCGTCCATGTCATGCTGGACGCAGTCGTCGGAGATCACGAGATCGCCGATCTTGATGTCGCCGGAGAGAGAGCCGGCGATGCCGCTGTTGATGATCGCTTCAGGATGATAGAGGTCGATCATGATCTGGGTGCTCATGGCGGCGTTGACTTTGCCCATGCCGCACTCACAGCAGACGACCTCCTTTCCGTCGATCAGACCCTTGACGTAGGTGATCTTCGCGACGGTGGTCTCCTCCTTTTCCGTCATCATGTTCACAATGCCCTCGACCTCGATGCCGAGCGCGCAGATAAAGCCTAACATTTGATATACCTCCGGTTTTTGAATTAGGAATTAGGAATGAGGAATTGAGGGAAACGCTTCGCGTTTTGGATTCCTATTGATGGGATCATACGTTTCCGATCCTTTTATCAATCGGGTGTGGGCAAAGCCCACCATTCATTCCTAATTCCTAATTTGTAATTCCTCATTCACTCTAGGTTTCCCGTCAGCAGCATGGCGGCGCAGAGACCTGCTATCGGGGCTGTCTGGGCCCGCAGGATGCGCTTGCCGAGCGTCGCGACCCGAACGCCGTGCTCGTGGAGAAAGTCGATCTCCTCCTGCTCGAAGCCGCCCTCCGCGCCGGTGATCAGCGCGAGACTGCGGCACTCGGGGGCGATCAGCTTTTGGAGCTTCTCGCCGCCGCATTCGTAAAAGACAACGGAGACGTCCGTATTCTCGGTCGCTTTCGGGATATCGCGCAGGGTGATACAGGGATTCACGCGCGGGATGACGCCGCGCCGCGACTGGGAAGCCGCGTTGTCGGCGATCTTCTGCCAGCGGATGATCTTCTTCTGCATGCCCTTTTCATCAGGGCGGGAAATGCACCGCGACGAGAGAAACGGCGTGATCTCCGCCGCGCCGAGCTCGACCGCCTTCTGCACTACGTCGTCGATCTTATCGCCCTTCATCAGCGCGATGAAGAGGTTGACCTTCACGGTCGGCTCCTGCTCGCAGACGGTGGAGCTGAGGATCTTTACCTCTACTTCATCCTGAGAGCCGACGCGGCTGACCGCTGTGATCTCACAGGTGTGGCGCCTGCCGTCGGGGGTGCAGAGGGTCAGCTCCTCGCCGACCTTCATCCTGAGCGAGCGCGCGATGTGGGACGCGTCCTCGCCCGTGAGGGTGTAGTATTCGGTTGTGATCGTGTCATTCGCAAAAAACCATGCCATATCATCACCGCCTCTATTCTACCAAATCCGGCAAGGGATTGCAAGACGATAATAGGAAATGTTTAGCTCCTGTTTGCGGCAATGACTGCTTATCATTTTCGAAAAAAACTGCCCCGATTTCTCGGGGCAGTTGGTTTTGTGGGATGGTTCCTTTATGATCAGCCGTTTATGAAACGTAAATTATCGGCTGAGTTTGCCGGAAGCGGAATAAGGCACGCGTGCCTTATTTTACTTTCCAGATCTCGGTCGCGTACTGGAGGATGGTGCGGTCAGAGCTGAAGGTGCCGCAGTGCGCTACGTTCTGGAGGCACTTGGTACCGAAGGCGATGCGATCCTTGTAATCGTTGTTCGCCTGGAGCTTCTTCGCAACATAATCCTGGAGATCATAAAGCAGGAAGTAGTGGTCGGCATGATGCCAGTTGGTGCCGTTGATAAGAGCGTTGTGCAGCTCAGCGAAGCTGCCCTCACCCTGGGCGCCGTTGTCGTTGAAGGTACCGTCGATCAGGGTATCAACAACGCGCTTGATCATCGGATTGCTGTTATACAGCTCTCTCGCGTCGTAGCCTTCCTTCTTGAGGCGCTCGATATCCTCGACTCTGCCGCCGAAGATGTACTCGTTCTCCTCGCCTGCCTGCTGTGTGATCTCAACGTTCGCGCCGTCGTAGGTGCCCAGCGTCACAGCGCCGTTGAACATGAACTTCATGTTACCGGTACCGGAAGCCTCGGTGCCCGCGGTGGAGGTCTGCTCGGAGATATCCGCGGCAACTACCAGCTTCTCAGCGTAAGAAACGTTGTAGTTTGAAACGAATACGACCTGGAGCTTATCCTTGGTATCGGGATCGTTATTGACGAGGTTTGCGATCTCGTTGATGTACTTGATGATCGCCTTCGCTCTCTTATAGCCGGGAGCAGCCTTCGCGCCGAAGATGAAGCAGGTGGGCTGGAAGTCGGGCAGCTGGCCGCTCTTGATGCGGAAGTAGATCCACATGATGGAGAAGGCGTTGAGGAGCTGTCTCTTATACTCGTGCAGACGCTTAACCTGGATATCAAAGATGAACTTGGGGTTGATTTCAAAGCCGTCCATCTTCTTGATGTAGGCGGCGAGCTGCTTCTTCTTAGCGTACTTGATCTTGTTGAATTCCTTGACGGATTCGGGGTTGATGTACTCAGCGAGCTTATCCATCTTGCTCATATCCTTGAGCCAGCCGTCGCCGATGCGCTCGGTGATGAAGGAAGCGAGCTCCGGGTTGCACAGGCCGAGCCAGCGGCGCTGGGTGATACCGTTGGTCTTGTTCTGGAAGCGCTCCGGATAGACCCAGTACCACTCCTTGAGGACGTCGTTCTTGAGGATCTCGGTGTGGATCCAAGCAACGCCGTTGACATAGGAGGAAACATACATCGCGAGGCGCGCCATATGGACCTTGCCGTCGCGGATGATGCCCATCGCATTGATGTTGTGCTCCTCAACGCCCTTGTACTTGAGGTCGTGCCACTGACGCTCGTTGATGCGCTCGATGATGGCGTAGACCTCGGGGATGATCATCTTCATCAGACCGGTATCCCACTTTTCAAGAGCCTCAGCCATAACGGTGTGGTTGGTGTAATTGAAGGTCTGCTGAGCGATATCGAACGCCTGATCAAAATCGACGCCCTCATTCTGGAGCAGACGGATCAGCTCCGGGATGGATACGACGGGATGGGTGTCGTTGAGCTGGATGGTGGTCATCTCAGCAAAGTGGGAGAAGTCCGTGCCGAATTTCTTCTTGTATCTTCTGAGGATATCCTGCAGAGAAGCGGAGGAGAAGAAATACTGCTGCTTCAAGCGCAGGATCTTGCCCTCGTAGCTGCTGTCGTTCGGATAGAGAACCTTAGAGATGTTCTCGCAGTTGTTCTTGTTCTTGACGGCGTCATCATAACGACCCTCGTTGAAGGCGATGAAGTCGAAGCCCTCGACAGGCTCCGCCTGCCACAGACGCAGGGTGTTGATGTTCTTGGTGTCGTAGCCGATGATCGCCATATCGTAGGGAACGGCGACGACAGTGCTGTCGGCAAAATGAACGAGCTGGGTCTGATCCTCTCTGCGGGTGCACCAGGGATCGGGATGCTTGAGCCAATCGTCAGCGACCTCTACCTGATAGCCGTCCTTGATCAGCTGCTTGAACAGGCCATAGCGGTAGAAGATGCCGTAGCCGTCGAGCGGGACCTCCTGAGTCGCGGCGGAATCGAGGAAGCAGGCGGCAAGTCTGCCCAGACCGCCGTTGCCAAGAGCGGCGTCCTCGATATCCTCAAACTGGTTGATGTCGATGCCCTTGCTCTTCAACAGGTCGCGTACCTCTTCGAGAATACCCGCACAGTACAGGTTGTTGTAGATCATTCTGCCCATCAGGAACTCAGCGGAGAAGTAGTAAGCTCTGCGGCTTTCCGCATGCTTCTTCTTGCTCTTCGCCCAATTCTCTGCGATCTCACCCATGATCGCCTTGCCCAGAACCAGATGGAGCTGGGTCGTGGTCAGGTGCTTGGGCTGAGTACAGTAGGCGCTGCGCGATAATTCGGTCAGCTTTTCCATTGTGATCGCCATTGTTTAGTCCTCCAATCGTGAGTATGTTTTGGAAAGATCATACAATCTTTCGGTAATATCCTTGGTGATAGCGTCCTTTTTCATGCGCCATGCCCAGTTGCCGCCGAGAGTAGAGGGGGTGTTGATCCTCGCCTCGGTTCCCAGACCTAAGATATCCTGCATCTGGATGATCGCATAGTTCGCCACACTCTTATAGGCTGCTTCAATAAATTTCCAGTTGACGGCGTCGCCGAAGTCCATGCCGACATAGTCCTTCATGAACTTGTTGCAGTGCTCTTTCTCCCAGCCTTCTGCGGTTTCATACCAGCCCATGACGGTGTCGTTGTCGTGGGTGCCGGTATAGACGACGCAGTTCTCGGTATAGTTGGTGGGGAGGAAGTTGTTCTCGTCATCGTCCGCGAACGCGAACTCGAGCACCTTCATGCCCGGATAGCCGCTCTCTTCGAGAAGCTCCTTGACGGAGTCAAACAGCTCGCCGAGATCCTCAGCGACGATCTCGATCTCGCCCAGGGTCTCGCGCATGACGTTGAAGAAGTCGATGCCGGGGCCGTTCTTCCACTCGCCGACGATGGCGTTCTCAGCGCCGAAGGGGATCGCGTAGTAGGTGTCGAAGGCGCGGAAGTGGTCGATACGGGTGATATCAAAGAGCTTATCCGCCGCGGCGATGCGTCCCATCCACCACTGATAGCCGGTGCTCTTCAGATAATCCCAGTTATACAGCGGATTGCCCCAGAGCTGACCGGTCTCGGAGAAGTAATCCGGCGGGCAGCCGGCAACGCAGACGGGCTTTCTCTCCTCATCTAGCCAAAACACCTCGGGGTTCGCCCAGGTGTCGGCGGAGTCCATCGCGACGTAGATCGGCATATCGCCTAAGATCTTGATACCCTTGCCGTTGACGTAGGCGCGGAAGTCCTCCCACTGCTTGTAGAACTCGAACTGGAGCCATTTCCAGAAGTCGATCTCGTCCTTGAACTTGCGGGTGTAGCGGTCGATCGCCTTGGGATCGCGCAGGCGGATGCCCTCGTCCTCCCACTCGGGCCACGCCTTGTTGTCAAAATGCAGCTTGACAGCCATGTAGAGGGCGTAGTCCTTGAGCCATTTTGCGTTCTTTCTCTTGAAAGAGCTGAACGCCTTCTGGTCGGCAACCTCCCTGAACTTCGCGTAAGCAAGGCGGAGCACCTGGAAGCGACTGTAGTAGATCGTGCCGTAGTCGATCTTCTCCTCATTCTCGCCCCAGGGGAACTTCTTGATCTGCGCTTTGGTGAGAAGCCCCTCCTTGACGAGCGTATCGAGGTCGATCATGTAGGGGTTGCCCGCATAGGTGGAGAAGGACTGGTAGGGGCTGTCGCCGTAGCTTGTCGGACCGACGGGCAGGATCTGCCAGATCGACTGACCCGCTTTTTTCAGAAAGTCAGCGAATTTTCTTGCCTCTTTGCCGATGGTGCCGATTCCGTACGGCGACGGTAAAGAGGTGATGGGCATGAGCACACCGGAAACTCTTGCCATAATTTCAACTCCTGTCTTTATAGTTTTAAATTTTTATCGGAAACGCGGCATACGCACCGACATTATTCGTAATCATTTTAGCATACCGAAAAATAAATTACAACCTTTTTTCCAAAAAAGTACACAAATTAGCAAAAGAAAAAGCCCTGAAAACAGGGCTTTTTAAACAAGTATCGGGAAGGAGGATAAAAAACGGGAAACGCCCGCTCTCCTTCGGCGCTCAGCGCTTCGGGAGAACGTAGCCGATCTTCTTCATCGCCTTCTCCACGGTGCGGTGGCTCAGGCGCTGAACGAACTCGAGGGACTTCGTGTAGCACTCCTCGATGTACTTTTTATCCTTGAGGAATTCCTGGTAGCGCTTGCGGATGGGGGAGAGCTCCGCGACGACAGCCTCGCCGACGGCGGTCTTGAAATCGCCGTAGCCCTTGCCGTCGAAATCGTGCTCGATCTGCTCGTAGGTCAGACCGGTGACGGCGGAGTAGATGGACATCAGGTTATTGATACCGTCCTTGCCCTCGGCGTAGCGGACTTTCGCCTCGCTGTCGGTGATCGCGCGTTTGAACTTCTTCATGATAACGTTGTCTTCGTCGGTCAGGAGGATGAAGGAATTGACGTTTTCATCGCTCTTGCTCATCTTCGCGGTCGGGTTCTGCAGGCTCATGACGCGCGCGCCGTCCTTCGGGATGAAGCCCTCGGGGATCTTGAACACGTTGCCGTAGATGCCGTTGAAGCGGTTCGCGATATCGCGGGTCAGCTCGAGGTGCTGCATCTGGTCGGAGCCTACCGGCACCTTGTCCGCCTGATAGAGCAGGATATCGCCCGCCATCAGGCTCGGATAGGTGAAGAGTCCGGCGTTGATGTTGTCGGCGTGCTTGGCGCTCTTGTCCTTGAACTGGGTCATGCGGGAGAGCTCGCCGAACTGGGTGTAGCAGTCGAGGATCCAGCCCATGACAGCGTGGTCGGGGTTGTGGCTCTGGATGAAGAAGGGAGCCTTCTCCACGTCGACGCCGCACGCCATGATGGAGGCGTACATGTCGATGATATTCCTGCGGAAGGTCGCGGGATCCTGGCGCACGGTGATGGTGTGCAGATCCGCGAGCGCGTAAATGCAGTTGTAGTCGGGATTATCCTGCATGCGTACCCAGTTCTTGACGGCGCCGAGGTAGTTGCCGAGGGTGATAGAGCCGCTGGGCTGGATGGCTGAGAATACGATCTGCTTCTTTTCGGGAGTGGTGTTTTCCATGATATTTTTCCTCTTATCATCGTTGTCATTCCGAGGAGGGTCAAAGACCCGACGTGGGAATCCCCTTCCACCTGCAACCGGTTGCAATAACAAGGGGATTGCCACAGGGCTTCGCCCTTCGCAATGACGCTGTTGTTATTATGCTTATAAATTATATCATTTCCTTCGCGAGCTTGCCGATCTCCTTGATGCCCTCGGTGAGATCCTTGTCGGTCGGGGTGGAGAAGTTGATGCGGAAGCTGTGGCAGGGGAGGTCGCTGTCGGTGAGGAAGGCGTTGCCGGGTACGACGCAGACCTTGCGCTCGGTCAGGCGCTTGCAGAAGTCGAGCATATCCACATGCTCGGGCAGGTCGCACCAGATGAACAGGCCGCCCTGGATCTTGTTGTAGGTGATGCCGTTCGGGACAACGTACTCGTCGAGCAGGCTCATGCAGAGGTCGGCTTTCTCGCGGTAGAGGTCGCGCAAGAACTCGAGGTGTCCCTCAAAATCGTACTTCGTCATGTATTCGTAGCAGAGCATCTGCGACCACATGGAGGTGTGGACGTCCTGACCCTGCTTGCAGATAATCATTTTGGACATCGCCGTCTTGTTCGCCATCATATAGCCGACGCGGATGCCGGGCGCGAGCACCTTGCTGAACGAGCCGGAGTAGATCACGATGCCCTCGGTGTCGAAGCTCTTGATCGCGGGGACGTCCTCGCCGTAGTATCTGAGGTCGCCGTAGGGGTTGTCCTCGATGATCAGGCAGTTGTGCGCCTTTGCCAGCTCATAGAGGCGCTTTTTCTTTTCGAGCGACATGGTGACGCCGGAGGGGTTCTGGAAATTCGTGATGGTGTAGATCATCTTCGCGCGCGGATTCTCGTTGAGCACCTTCTCCAGCTCGTCCATGTTCATGCCGTCCGGCTCGACGGTCACGCCGACAAGCTCGGCGTTATAGCTGCGGAAGGTATTCAGCGCGCCGACGAAGCTCGGAGCCTCGCAGATCAGCACGTCGCCCTCGTTGAGGAAGCTCTTGGCGGCGATATCCATGACCTGCTGTGCGCCGGAGACGATGATCAGCTCGTCGTCCTCGGAGCCGATGTTGTGCTTCTCCTTCAGATAGCTTTTCAGTGTGTCGCGCAGGGGCGCGTAGCCCTCGCTGACGCCGTACTGCAATACGCCGATGGGATTCTCCCTGAGCAGTCTCTCGCTGATCTCGCGGATCTCCTCGATCGGGAACGCGTCGGGAGCGGGGTTGCCAGCGGAGAGGGAGATCACGCCCGGATCGGACGCGCTTTTGAGGATCTCGCGGATAGCGTTCGGCTTGAGCGCCAGAACGCGGTCGGAAAACGGATAGTTCATTCTTTACACCTTCTGTATCATTATTCAAAACATAACCGTTGTTATAATAACACAAGATGAAAAAATGTGCAAGAATATTGCGCGATATCGCTGAAATATCCTTGATAAATCAAAAAAAGAGTCTGCCACAGATAATTTTTTGCAATTTTTTGTTGTATATATGTCAAATTTGTTGTATAATACAATAGAATATCTATGTATTATAGAAACCGTATCTGGATTCGGAGGGATAAAAATGGACTACGGTAATTTCTCGGGCGACAGCGATACCCGTCGCGCGTCGGAGAGTCTCAGGCGTCAGCGCGCGATCGCTCAGATGAAGCGCAAGCGCAGACGCAAGCTGATGATCCGCCGCACACTGATCGTTGTCGTCGGTCTATTGATCATATTCTTAGCGATCTTCCTGCTGGTACAGCTTTTCAAGGCGATCTTCGGCGGCGGCTCGGGGAACCAGGCTGTCCAGGCGACGGTCGCGGCAACGTCTCAGACGGCTGAGACCCAAGCGGCGACGCAGGCGCAGGCAAGCGCGACGACCTTCAACAAGCCGACCATCCCGGACGACGGCACCAGCGAGGGTTATTACTCCGCGTCGAACGCCGGCATCTACATTTACAAGAACATGGCGCTGGAGCTGTTCGGCAGCCCCGAGAGCACCGCACAGTACTATGCGGACACGATCTCCGGCTTCAAGGAGGCGGCTCCCGAGTACACCGTTTACAACATGGTCGTACCGAACCACTCGGAGTTCGCGATCCCGCAGAGACTGATCGACAACGAATCCGTCTACGTCGGTTCTCAGGCGGAGAACATCAACTACATCTACACGCACTACAAGGCGGACGTCAAGCCGATCAACTGCTACAACAAGCTCGGCGAGCACATCAACGAGTATATCTACTTCAATACCGACCACCACTGGACGGGACTGGGCGCGTATTACGCGTATCAGGCGTTCTGTGAGCAGACGGGTCAGACCCCGCTCGACCTCTCCACCTGTACCGAGCACACGATCGAGGGCTTTGAGGGCTCGATGATCGACGCCGACCCCTCTCTCTACGATCACAAGGACACCGTTCACTTCTGGGAGTTCCCCTATGAGACCCGCGCGAAGCGTCAGGACAACCCCGGCGAGGAGCTCTACGATTCCTCCGTCTACTATATGGAGGAGACCGGCGGCTCTGTGGCCTACGGCGTTTTCATCTGGGGTGACGCGCCGCTCTTCATTGAGTATAACGACAATCTCAACAACGGCAAGAAGATCGCCGTCGTCAAGGAGAGCTACGGCAACTCCTTCGTGCCCTATCTGACGAACAACTATGAGGAGGTCCACGTCATCGACTTCCGCTATTTCGGACAGAATCTCAAGAGCTATATGCAGGATAACGATATCGACGAGGTTCTGTTCATCAACAACGTCATGTCGGCGAACGCTGCGGAAAGACAGGACGAGATCAGATCGCTTTACTGAGGAGGTGAGACGGAATGATAGCAAAGAAGGTTAGAGTGAATGTATACGGCATGCTGGCTGACGGCCTGTACTCGGGCTACGCCAACGCGGATACCATCAAAAACAAGAGCGCGTATATCATCTCCAAGAAGCCGCTGCGCGACTTTATGTTCGGCGTTGTCATCGCCGTCGTAACCTTAAAGGGCGCAGGAGAGAAGCTGATCGTCGCTCCCGAGGGCGAGATCTACTATGAGCCGACCATCCGCGAAAAGCTCTCCGCTCTGCGAAACGCGCAGGTGGAGAAGATCAGCTGTCTGTATGAGAAGAGCTGCGGCGCGATCGTCATCCACAAGAACGGCGATCGGTGCAGGATCCTGCTCGTGCGCAACCACAACGGACGCAACTACAGTTTCCCCAAGGGTCACGTCGAATACGGCGAGACCGAGGAGGAGACCGCCATCCGCGAGGTCAAGGAGGAGACGGGGCTGGATATCCGCATCATCGACTCCTTCCGCGAGGTCGCGGACTACTGCCCCTTCGGCAAGATCCGCAAGCGCGTTGTGTTCTTCATGGCGCAGACCATGAGCGACAAGGTACATATCCAGGAGGAGGAGATCGACTCCTACATCTGGGTGAACCTCGAGGACGCGCATACCCGCTGTACCTACGACAACGACCTGCGCGTGATCCGCAAGGCAAGAGAAAATATTGACAAGCTGGCTTGATCAACGGAATCAATCATACTTTTCAGTATGGTACATAAAAGGGCACAAGTGCCCCCGAAACCCAATACAGTAGCGCATCCCGCCTGAATTCAGGCGGGATGTTGCTTTTTCGATGTTTATTTTCGATATGCCTTGCGGACGACCGCCGGTCGTCCCTACAGATTTTCATGAAGCCTGTATATTTTCTGAAAGGCTGTCGGGAGGGAATAGGTCTCCTTCAACTCCTGCGGCGTGACCCAGAGGAAGCGGGCGTTTTCCTTTGCGACTGTGACTGCATAGCCCTTCATGTACCAGTCGATGTGGGTGAAAACGTGCTTCTTCTCACCGAGGACTGTGAGGGTGAGGGGTTCCAAGCCCCAATCGCTGAGGACGGAGAGGAGCGCTTCATCCATGTGGAAGTCCTCGATATTCGGGAGCTGGTACAGCCCCGCGAGAAGCCCGCTCCCCGGGCGTTTTTCGATCGCGATCCTGCCTGCGGGTGAGGTCAGCAGAAAGACGCTGTACTGCGCCTTGGTGCGCTTCTGCTTCTTGATCCTGACGGGCAGCGCGGCGGTGAGACCCTCGCGGTATGCCGTGCAGTTCTCTTTGAGCGGACAGCGCGGGCAGTCGGGCTCTCCGTTCGGCAGACAGACGCGCTCGCCAAGCTCCATCAAGCCCTCATTGAACGCGCCCGCCTTTTCGGGGATGACGGCGGTCAGCCTTTGCGCGACATCCTTCTTTACCAAGGGGTCGAGGACGTTTTCGCGGCTTCCGGTATAGCGGGCGATCACGCGCAGGACGTTACCGTCCACGGCGGGCACGCGCTCGTCAAAGCAGATGGACGCGATCGCTCCGGCGGTGTAGTCGCCGATACCGGGGAGCTTTCGCAGTTCGTCATATGGTTGCGGGAATGTCCCGTCGTACTGTGTGACGATGACCTGCGCCGCCTTTTTCAGATTGCGGGCGCGGCTGTAGTAGCCCAGCCCTTCCCAGAGCTTCATCAGCGCGTCGTCATCGACCTCGCTGAGCGCTTTCACGTCGGGCAGCGCCTGCATAAAGCGCTCATAGTAGCGCATGACGGCTTCGATCCGCGTCTGCTGGAGCATGATCTCCGAGATCCAGACATGGTAGGGCTCCTTGTCCTGCCGCCACGGCAGTTCCCTCTTATTCTGTTCATACCAATTTACCAACGGCTCCGCGATATAAGATAGCGTTTCGTTCATCGTATTCTCCTACGTGATAATAGAATCATTATATCACTTTTTATTCAATTCACAAGAGAAGAAAAGGATTGTATTGTTTTGCCTGCTGTGTTATAATAGCTATAACTATGAAAAAGGGTGATCCTATGAGCTACGCAGATATCGTATTCAAAGAAACTTGCAGGAATATCATCGAGAACGGTTACTCCGACAAGGCGCTCGAGGTGCGTCCCCACTGGGAGGACGGCGCGCCCGCCCATACCATCAAGCAGTTCGGCGTGGTCAATCGCTATGACCTCTCAAAAGAATTCCCGATCATGACGCTCCGCAAGGTCTATTTCAGAAGCTGTATCGACGAGATCCTCTGGATCTGGCAGAAGAAGAGCAACGACGTCCACGAGCTGCACTCCCATATCTGGGATAGCTGGGCTGACGAGAACGGCACGATCGGCAAGGCGTACGGCTATCAGCTCGGCGTGAAGCATCATTATAAGGAGGGCGAGTTCGACCAGGTCGACCGCGTGCTCTATGATCTCAAGCATAACCCCGGCTCGCGCCGCATCATGACCAATATCTACAACCACCACGACCTCAGCGAGATGGGGCTTTACCCCTGCGCCTACAGCGTCACGCTGAACGTCACCGGGAATAAGCTGAACATGATCCTCAACCAGCGCTCGCAGGATATGCTGGTCGCGAACAACTGGAACGTCTGCCAGTATGCGGTCCTTCTGCATATGTTCGCGCAGGTCTCGGGCTTTGAGGTCGGCGAGCTGGTGCATGTGATCGCGGACGCGCATATCTATGACCGCCATGTGGATACGGTGAAGCGCATCATCGAGCTGGAGCCGTATGAGGCGCCGAAGCTCTGGATCAATCCCGAGGTCAAGGATTTCTATGACTTCACGCTGGACGATTTCAAGCTGATCGACTATAAATTCCACGAGTTCAAGGAAAAGATCCCGGTAGCGATCTAAGGTGAGAATATGAAACTGATCGTAGCAGTTGATAATAACTGGGGCATCGGCAAGGACGGCGACCTGCTGCTCTCGATCCCCGAGGATATGAAGTTTTTCCGCGAGACGACGCGCGGCAAGGTGCTCGTCATGGGCTACAACACCCTGCTGTCCTTTCCAGGTGGGAAGCCCCTCCCGGGCAGGCTGAATCTCGTGCTCAATAATGAGCCGGGGTGCAGGGTCAAGGGCGCGGTAGTGTGCGAGAGCATCGAGCAGCTTTTCCGGCTTCTCGGCAACTTCGACGGCGGCGACGTGTTCGTCATCGGCGGCGGCTCGATCTACCGTCAACTCCTGCCGTGGTGCGACACCGCCTACATCACGAAGATGCGCTTTGACGGCGACGCGGATACCTTCATCCCGAATCTGGATGAAGCTGAGGAATGGAGCGTTGTCTCCGAGTCGGAGATGATGGAGCACGACGGCGTCCTTTTTTCCTTCGTGACCTATCGCAACAGCGCACCCAAGCCGCTCGCGTTCCGTGCTGTTGACGGTACGCTGGCACAGTATTTCAAGAAGGATATGGAGCCGCTGCCCGATGGCTTCGGCAGCGAGGACGCGGAAAGATTCCTGAGCGACGGAGAGCCGTCGCTTGAAGCGTATCTTTTACGCGAAAGCTATATAAAACCGCAGGAGGTGTAACATGGAAGATAACAAAGTGATCTCAAATGATGTGAAGGACGTCAAGGCGCGCCTGCAGGCGAGCTACGGCGTGAACCGCGTGATCGAGGGCGAATATGACGAGAAGCTCTCCGCAAAGTGCCATAACGGAACCTTCGTCGGCAAGATGGACGGGGATGTGCTCGTTTTCCGCGGCGTTCCCTTTGCACAGCCGCCTGTCGACGCGCTGAGGTGGAAGGCGCCGCAGCCCACAGAGGATGACGACCGTGTTTTTGAAGCCTATTATAACGGAAAATCCCCCATCCAGACGGAGTGGGAGACCGAGCAGGCCTCCTATTACCCGCAGGGTGAGGACTGCCTTTACCTGAATATCTGGGTCAATCCTGCGTGCACCGATACCGATAAAACGGTCATGGCGTTCATTCACGGCGGTTCCTACGGCTGGGGCGGCACGGCTGACCCAATGTATGACGGCGCGAATTTCGTCCGCAACCATCCCGATATCGTCCTCGTGACGATGGGTTACCGCATCGGCATGATGGGCTTTATCGACCTGTCATACCTCGAGGGCGGCGAGGAATACCCCGACGCGCCGAACCTCGGTCTGCTCGACCAGATCGAGGCGCTCAGATGGATCCAGAAGAATATCGCCGCGTTCGGCGGAAACAAGGATAACGTGACCGTGTTCGGCGAGTCAGCCGGCGGCGGAAGTGTCTCCCTCCTGCCGATCATCCCTATGGCGAAGGGTCTGTTCAGACGCGTGATCGCGGAGAGCGGCTCCGTGGCGCTGACCTTCTCCAAGGAGGACAGCAAGTACTTTACCAAGCGCCTGATCAAAGCCGCCGGGACGGACAAGATGAGCGAGCTGCTCGCGATGAACGAGACCCAGCTCCGCGCGATCAACGAGGAGATCAACTACTTTAACATTTATCCGATGCGCGACGGCAGGATCATCCCGCTCGACCCCTACGCGCCTTATATGAAGGGCGAGACCGCCGACGTGGATATCCTGATCGGCACGAACTCCAACGAGATGAACTACTGGATCGGCGAGGTCGGCGGCATTGTGCCGTATCGCCTCACCATCCCGGTCAAATATGAGAACGATCTGCGCCTGCTCAACCGTGAGGACAAGAAACGCACCGAGCTTTTCATGAACTCGCTGAAGGGTCACAGCATCTGGCGCATGTCGGAGTTCTATAATGAGACGATGTTCCGTCTGCCTGCGATCCGTCAGGCGGAGGGGCATGTGAAGAACGGCGGCAAGGCGTACATGTACTACTGGACGGAGCCGTCCGTGATCCGCTTCCACGGCGCGTGCCACGCGGTCGAGCTGGCGTATGTGTTCGGCAACCGCGAGGAGACGCTCTACACCGGTCAGGTCGCCGACGAGGAGCTGAGCCGCCTGGTGCAGGAGATGTGGACGAACTTCGCCCGCACCGGCGATCCTTCTGCGGAGAGCCACGCGTGGCCGGTATACGACCTCGAGAAGCGCCCGACGATGGTGCTCAACACGGACGCGCGCTTAGAGGAGGACGTGCTCTCGAAACAGCGCAAGCTGCTCTATCCGCTCCTGCGCTATCAGATCCATCCGTCCTACGCGGAGCTCGACTTCAACGTGCCCTTTGTTCGCCGTGCGGCTGCGATCGGCGCGGCGGTGATCGGCGCGGCGGCGCTCGGCATCGGCTTGCTCCTGAGAAAGAAAAAGGCTCTCTGTCAATAGTTGGGGTAAACCCGAATATAAAACAGAATAAGAGAACAGAACAAGCGATGGCTAAGAAGCTGTCGCTTGTTTAGCGTTAA
>CACYFH010000037.1 GCA_902773635.1 uncultured Ruminococcus sp.
AAGGCGGAGGTCAAGCAGTGGGGATACATGGACCCCGCGCGCTGGAACGCGTTCTATAACTGGATCAATGAGAACAGCCTGTTCGACAGTGAGATTCCTGAGAACACCGGCTTTACCAACGAATATCTCCCTGAGTAATGGCGACGCTTGAGGTCAGGGACGTGACGTTCTCCTATGACGGCGTCACGAATATACTGGAAAACATCAATCTCGAGCTGCGCGACGGCGAGCTGGTCTCGCTCCTCGGCGTGAGCGGCGGCGGCAAGACCACGCTGTTCAACGTGATCGCGGGGCTGAACCGCCCGCAGAAGGGACAGGTGCTCCTGAACGGCGAGGATATTACCGGCAAGACCGGCAGGGTCAGCTACATGCTCCAGAAGGACATGCTCCTGCCGTACCGCACGGTGGAGGATAATATCGCTCTGCCGCTGATCATCAAGGGTACGAAGAAGAAGGAAGCAAGGAAGATCGTTGAGGGTCAGATGGAGCGCTTCGGCATCGCCGGAACGGAGAAGAAGTACCCCTCCCAGCTTTCGGGCGGTATGCGCCAGAGAGCCGCTCTGCTGAGGACGTATCTGTTCTCGGGCGATGTGGCGCTGCTCGACGAACCGTTCAGCGCGCTCGACACACTGACGAAAAGCGAGATGCATGCGTGGTATCTGGACGTAATGGACAGCATCAGGCTCTCGACCGTTTTCATCACCCACGATGTGGACGAGGCGATCCTCCTGTCCGACCGCATCTACATCCTCGGCGGCCGCCCGGCGACACTCACGGACGAGATCGTCATCAAGGAGCCGAAGCCGAGACGGAAGGATTTCAACCTCACGGAGGAGTTTTTGCAGTACAAACGGCAGATCATTTCGAAGATTTATCCGTAAGGAAAACGGGCATGTGCAGTTGCACATGCCCGCTTTTGTATGGACGGTAGCTGATGGTTTGTAGGGGGCGGCGTACCCTGCGAATTGCCGGATATAACCGAAGAGGGCGCGCGATATTGCGCGTCCCCGAAACGGTCTTTTATTTTCCGATGTTCAGATGGCTCTGGATCTCAGACCAGTCGACGCCCTTGAGCTTGTCGCCGATGCCTTCCAGCGGGTTGCCGCCGGCGGTCAGACCCGCGAGGGGGTTCGTGCCCTTGTCGCCGCCGGTGACGCCGGAGAGAAGTCCCGAGAGGGGATTCGCGTCAGCCTTGCCATCCTTGTCGCCGCCGGTGAGACCACCCAGCAGGTTAGCGGGGATCAGGTCCTTCGCGCCGCTGAGCAGGGAGAGGAAGTCCTCCTTGCTCTTGCAGGACTGCACCTTCGCCTTGATATCCGCGGGCAGGATGCTCATGATCTTGTCCAATAATTCCTGAATGTTTACGTTCATGTCATTTCCTCCTTGACTGAATTCGGTTTTATTATACACGTTTTTTATTTATGTGTAAATAACCGTCAAAAAAATAAATTTTCTATAAATTGTGTCCTCTGTGATTTGACACGCGGAGAAGTACGCGCTATAATATGACAGTATTATATTGGGGGAATAGTCCCCTGACCGCTTGATTTGGACGGTGAAAGAATGAAAAAAGTGAAAAAGCCGGTATGGATCACCATACTGGTCATCTGTATACTGGTCGTTGCCGTTGGTGCGTTCTTCCTCGTGCGCGGACTGAACAAGCCCGAGGTCACGCGGGAGGAATTCGAGCCGACTGCCGCGCCGACGCAGGCGCAGACGGAAGCGCCGACCCAGGCGCCTACGCAGAAGCCCACCGAGCCGGGTCCGCTGACCGCCTTCGGGTACAAGCTCGCGGAGCTGGGCGACTTCAAGGTCGACTTCAAGGAGCTTAACGAGATCAACACGGATATCTACGGCTGGATCTACATCCCGAATACCAACGTGGACTATCCTGTGGCACGGAGCACCGAGGACGGCGACGATTCCTTCTATCTGGAGCACAATATCTATCGGCAGTATCAGTTCTCAGGTACGATCTACTCCGAGATCCAGAACAAGCCCGATATGCACGATCCCGTGACGGTGCTGTACGGTCACAATATGCTCAACGGCTCGATGTTCGCGTCGCTGCATAATTTTGAGGATCCCGAGTTCTTTGAGAAGAACAACACCTGCTTCTTTTTGACGAAGGATAAGGTATACACCTACCTGATCTACTCGGCGTATACCTACGACGACAGACATATCCTCAACTCCTTCTTCTTCGAAGATAAAAAGGTGTTCCAGGAGTATCTGGACTCGACGCTCCAGCCGCACGCCTATGACGAGAATGTGCGCGAGAACGTCAAGCTGGACACGAATAATCGTATTCTCACGCTGAGCACCTGCACCAACGGTGCGGCGAACACAAGATATCTGGTACAGGGGGTACTGGTCGATGAGCGAGAAAGAAAGTAACGGCTATACGCCCCGGCACTCGCGGGAGAACGCGGAGACCGTCGCGCAGGAGGAAGCAGTCAAGGAAGATATGCTCGAGACCGCTGAGGCTGCCGAAGCGGAGCAGAAGCTGAACGTCAGCGAGGTCGAGGTCAAGGGCGTCAGCGCGCCGTCCTTCGATTATATCATCCCCGAGGAGAGCTATCGCGAGCACCAGAAAAAGCGCCGCAAGCGCCGTCGCATGAAGCAAAAGGAAAAAGCGCAAAGCGCTAAAAGCGGTTCTGAGTCCGGTTCGGAGGATGAATCTACCGAAGGGTATGTGTTTCCGACAGCAAGCTCCGGTCATCACCATCATCACCACCACCATCACCACCATCACCACAGGAGCAAGCCCCGCATGAAGCGGTGGAAGAAGGTGCTCCTGATCATCCTCTGTGTGTTCCTCGGGCTGATCATCGCGGTCGGCGGTACGTTCTTTGTACTGCGTGAGATCGGCCGCAGGGGCATGCATCAATATGACAACCTGACGATCGAGGTGCCGACGGAGGATGAATCCGGAAACGATATCATCGCGGTGGACAAGACCGGGCGCGTGATCACCTATGACGGCATGTCGTATGCCTTCAACGACGATATCGTCGCGTTGACCTTTATCGGCGTGGATGACGGTGATAAGGACGAAGGCAATCTGCGGATGGCGGACGCGATCTACATTCTCGCGGTCGACGCCAAGACGGGTAAGATCAAGATCCTCGGCGTTTCCCGCGATACGATGGCGGACGTTGACATCTACTCCGAGGCAGGAAAGTTCATTGACACGGAGAACCGGCAGATTGCATATTCCCACGCATACAGCGGGGAGAATGTGACAGGCGGCGCGAACACGAACAAGTCGCTCTCGCGTCTGTTCTTCGGGTTGCCGCTGGAGAATTACTTTGCGATCAACCTGGACGCATTGGAGACCCTGAACGATGCGATCGGCGGCGTGACGCTGACCTCGTCGATGACCTTCGACTCTCCCGAGGACGGACGGACGATCTATGAGGGCGAGACCGTTACCCTGCACGGCAAGGAGGCGGAGCGCTACATCAGAAGCCGTGATATAGATGTGCTCGACTCCAATAACGCGCGTATGGGTCGGCAGCAGGAGTATATCCGCGCCTTCATCAGCTCGATCCTGCCCGCCGCGAAGAAGGACCTCTCGGTGGTGACGAACCTGTATTCCGCTGTCAGCGAGAATTCGGAGACCTCGCTCGATCTGCCGAAGATCACCTACATCGCGTCGATGGCGCTCTCTAAGCTGAAAAATGCTTCGGATATCGAGTACGTCAACCTCAAGGGCGAGATCACCAAGGGCGCGCACGCGGAGATGCGTCCCACCAACGAGGAGACCCTGCGCGTGATGCTGGACGTCTTTTATAAGCCGCTGGCGGAGGTTCCCGAGATAACGCCTGTGGGCGGTACGGAGAAGCCCGCTTCCGCTCAGGAGACGGTGCAGGAAACGAGCGCACAGAATTGAATTTGACAGCCCTGTCTGAGGAAGTATAGATACTCGGCTGACATGTATGTCAGCCTCAAACAATATATGCAATCCCTCAGTCATCGAACCCGTTCGATGACAGCTCCCTTTACCAAAGGGAGCCTTGGAAGGGCTCTGCCTCTTTCTAAGCGGCTTTTTCAACAAGCCGGACAGCCCTCTTTTCGGAGGGCTGTTTTCATGCAAAATATTACACATTTTTCATAAAACTTGCAAAGTCCCATATCTTGTGATAATATTACACTGTCTAAATATATCTTGGATATATGGGAGATGATATCTCATGAAAAAGTTTGTTATCATAACGGTCGTACTGATCCTGCTGGCTGCGGGAGCGTTCGGCTACTCGATGTATCATTATCTGGCGGTGACGGGCGTGATCAATTCGACTCCCGAGCCGACGCAGGCTGCTACCGATACCGCGCAGCCGCCTGTTCCGCAGGAGCCGGTCGGCGAGACGCTCGCTGTGCCCGCGACCGGTACGGACAGCGGCATCTTTGCGCAGAATTACGAGAAGGCTTCCTCTTTTGTCGAGAACCTCTCGAAGGAGCAGATGGTCGGTCAGCTTCTGATGGGCATTTGCGCCGACGCGACGACGATCTCGTCGGAGACGAACCGCTATTCTCTGGGCGGCATGCTCTTTGAGAGCACGAACTTCGGCTACTCGACGGCGGAGGAGATCACGCAGACGCTCGCGACCGCCGCGGGTGAATGTACGGTCAAGCCGATCTATGCGGCGCAGGAGGAGGGCGGCTCGCGCACGACCTTCTCGGGTATCTTCCCGGAGTATACCTTCAACACCCTGCGCTCGGAATTTGAGAGCGGCGGACTGCAGGGAGTGGAGAAAGCTGAGGAAAACAAGGCGAATATGCTCAAGAGCCTCGGCATCAACCTCAACCTCGCGCCGGTCGTCGACCTCGCGCAGCAGGGCGACCAGATCATGTACTCGCGCTCCATCAGCAGCGACGCGGCGACGGTCTCCGCCTTCGCGGAATATGCGGCGAAGTTCACCCAGGCGAAGGGCGTATCGGTCGCTTTGAAGCACTTCCCCGGTTACGGTACGCTGCCGGATTCCGCGGTCAGCAACTCTGAGCCTGTCGTGGACGAGCGTGCGGCGGACACCATCCGCGCAACCGATTACGCGCCCTTCAAGGCGGGCGCTGAGGCGGGCGCACACTTCATCATGGTCTCGAACGTGGTCGTCAAGGGCATCGACGCGGCGCATACGGCGGCGCTCTCTCCCGCGATCCACACGGAGCTGAGGAACAACGTCGGTTTCTCCGGCGTGATCATCACCGCACAGCTCGACGATATGGACTACTCCGCGTATGCCGACGGCAAAAAGCCCGCTGTCCAGGCGGTGCTCGCGGGCAACGACATGATCCTCGTGCGTGACTACGCGACCGCGTACAGCGATATCCTCGCGGCGGTCAACGACGGCACGATCGGCGAGCAGATGCTGAAAAACGCCTGCACCCGCGTGATCGCCTACAAGTATACGGCGGGAGTTTTACAGTAATGATCAGCGTCCTCGAAGCGATTCGGGGGCGCTTCGTTTTGGTTTTTTTGTAAGAGATGGTTGGATACCGAAACACTGAGAGGTTTCCTTCGGGATCCTCTGAGTTCGGCTTCTTGAGGAAACGCAAGCCCCTCATCCGACCTTTTCGGCTTTTGGAAGCCGAAAAGCCCACCTTCCCCCCGAGGGGAAGGCTTTGCTTCTCCGCGTATAGCTTGATTCCAATGCGGGTGAGTTCGTTCTATCATAAATCGGGTTTGTGAAAACTAGCTAAATCGGGCGCGGAAATTCCCGACAGGATAACGATTGATTTATGCGGGCGGTTGGTGTAAACTATTATATAGATTTTTACGGTTTGGAGGATCCTTATGGCAAACGAATTCAAGATCAAGACCCGCAATCCCGAGCTGTTCCTGCGTGTGCAGAAGGGACACTTCGCGACGATGCACAGCCACACCAACTACTACATTGACGTTACCACCCAGAAATACAGAATGTCCGAGGCGAAGGCGGTCGCGAAGGAGGTCGTCTCCTTCTACCGCTCCAACACCATCATCGACACCATCATCTGTCTGGACGGTACGGAGGTCATCGGCGCGTTCGTCGCGCAGGAGCTGACCGACGCGAGCTTCATGAACCTCAACGCGCACCAGACCATCTATATCGTCACGCCTGAGTTCATCGGCAACGGTCAGATGGTGTTCCGCGACAACACAAGCCATATGATCGAGAACAAGCATGTGCTGATCCTCGCCGCCTCCGTCACCACGGGCAAGAGCGCGCTCGCCGCGGTGGACGCGATCAAGTACTACGGCGGTCAGATCATGGGTATCTCCGCGATCTTCGCGACGGTTTCCGAGTGCGACGGCATCCCCGTGACCTCGATCTTCAACCCGCACGATCTGGAGGATTACCAGAGCTACAAGCCGCACCGCTGTCCGATGTGTCAGAGCGGGCAGAAGCTGGAGGCGCTGGTCAACAGCTACGGGTTCTCGAGGTTGTGAGAGGGATAACGCATAAGAACCTCTTTATTTGAAAAAGAATAGCAGTCATTGCGAGGCTCTTTAGAGCCGTGGCAATCCCACAATGAGGAAAACCGACGTTTCATTCTCTGTTTGTGGGATTCCCACGTCGGGGCTTTGCCCCTCCTCGGAATGACAGTGGGTTTTTGACCATACCGGGGGCGTCTGAGGACGCCCCTTTCATTATTTGTTGGCGGTTTTCAACGTTTTCTGTAAGGTGGTTGCTTCGCAACATTGATACAATCCCTCCGGGCTCGCTTTGCCAAAGGGAGGCTGATAAGGGCGTCCCTTTTTGCGTTCCGACGGAATGAAAAATTTATTCTTTTCCAAAATTAACTGGTGACTTTTGTAATGGATTGTGATATAATGTTAACTAAGTATACTAGGCGCAGGGTGCTGTGCCGCAAATCATATACAGTAAGGAGAAAAGCAAAATGAAAACACATCTGAAACGCAGACTGTTTGCGCTCGTTCTCTGTGTGGCTCTGCTGCTGTCCTGCATGCCGATCACGGCGTTCGCGGACTCCTCAAATGAAGCCATCGCGATGATCGAGGGCGATGTGATCGCGGACTTTGCGGATGCGGGCGCTGAGTGCCCCTCTACCGACCCGAGCGTCGCATGGGTCGACGAGGACGGCGCGCTGAACGCCATGAAGCCCGGTACCGCGGTCATCACCAATGACGGCGCGGAGTATGAGGTCACCGTCAGCGATTATGAGGACGGTTCACCCGTTGTCGGCAGCCTCAAGCTGCTGGCGCGCTTCAACGACTCCATGCAGTTCTATGACGGTCACGTCTACCTGCTGTTCACCTCTTATCAGGACGGCGTGGAGATCAAGGTGCCCGATCTGTATGCGGGTTATGAGATCGATCCAAGCTACTACAACGACATCAGAGAGGATATCTCCGTCGGCTCCAACCACAGCGGCAAGGACGCGGACACCTACTTCACCTTTAACGATGACATGGATTCCGTCACCCTCAACCGCGGCGAGATCGTCACCATCGGTATGTACCGCGACTTTGACCTCTCCGTTCCGCAGGCGGCGCTGGGCTCTATCCAGAACAGCACTCTGTGGGCGGGTCTGACTGCCGCAGGCAAGGCGGCGGTTGTCGAGACGCTGTTCAAGGTGCTCGATGACGGCGCGATCTCCCCTGAGGACGCGCTCGCACGCTTCCAGGAAGTGTTCGCAGAGACGGGTCTCGACTATAACAAGCTGATCGACGGCGTTGTTGACGGCGGCGTGTGCTTCAACCGCGAGCTGTACAACCAGAAGCTCGAGTGGGATCAGTATGAGAACGTTACCTATAAAATGGATATCACCGAGAAGCAGCTCGAGGCGATGGTTGCTTCCTTGGGCGGCAACCTCGGCAAGTTCTCCATCCTCAAGAACAGCTGTGCGACCGTTGCGCTGGGCGCATGGAACGCGGCTGTCGGTATGAGAGACGGCGAGCAGACCGCTCACTACATGACATCTTCCTCCGACGGTATCTTTAAGGTCATCGACGCGCCCAAGGGCGTTCGCGACAATATCGTCAAGAGACTCCCCGGCTATTATCTGAACAATAAAGACGGCGTGGCGGAGCCCGACGCGGGTTATCAGGATGATACCGGCTGGGTATACGTCAGCGCGCCTGAAAAGGTCGCGCCTGCTGCCTATCATTATACCGACGAAACGTTCAAGATCTATGAGCCGCTGACCTCCCTGACGACGCTGATCAACGCGGCTTCGGCGGGTCAGGACATCGCCTATAATAAGGATTCACAGGAGATCGGCGTCTGCGTTCAGCAGAACGACGGCGTGATCAGCGGCGTTGACTTTGAGATCAACGGAAAGACCGTATCCGTCACCGGCGAGAACCTCCCCGAAGGCGGGCTGTGGCTCACGACAAAGGTGGAGAATCCCGCTGAGGGCGAGAACTATTACGTTACCGACGCGGACGGAAAGGCGCTGGCGAGCGCTTATGATCCCGAATCCGGCGAGATGCTCTTCCGCGTGGATAATCTGCCCCAGAGCTGCCGCATCGTATCCGGCGCCGAGGGCTCGAAGAATATCCTCATGGTTGATGCGACCGTTCCCGAGGGTGCGGATATCTCCGCTGAGGTCTATTACAAGGGCGAAGGCGGCGTGAATGTGACCGTGGACGGCGCCGCAGAGATCGCGGAAGGTACAAAGGTTTACGTCAAGCCCGCTGTCGCCGATGATGAGTTGACTTATTACCTCAACGGCATTTCCTTTGATTACCTGAACATCCTCGACGAGGAGCACTACGACGCGGAAGAGGGCGCGTACTACGGCATCATGCCCGATCATTTTGCGGAGGTCAACCTCAGAGTTACCAAGGCCGAGATCGAGGCTGTCGACAAGACGACGCTCCAGGTATGCGTCGGCGATACGCTGGTGGTCGAGGATTACGCACATCTCTTCACCGACGAAGAGTATGAGGCATACGTCCTGGATGAGATGAAGTGGAAGATCCTTCTTGATGATAACGGCGTGCTCTCCGCCGACGGCGCTACCCTCACCGCTGTGAAAAAGGGCCAAGCGATCGCATGGGCATGTCTGAAGGCGAACGATAAGATCGGTATGCCCTTTGTGATCGACGTTATCGGAGATCGTGCCGACTATGTTTCCGTCGTTTATGACAAGGCTACGGAGGAGAACTGCTTTGTGCACGCCGACGACGCGGAGGTCTCCGTGCTTCCGTACTCCGGCTACCTTGTGCCGAAGGGTACGCAGGTTGCGCTCTACCCGAAGAGCGACAGCACAAAGGCGCCCTTTGCCGTAGTATGCAACGGCGAGGCTCTCACCCTCGCTCAGAGCGACGACGCGCTCGCCATCGCTTATATCCCGGCTGAAACCGACTTGGATATCACCGCGAGATTTGTAGATGCGGAGATCAAGGATATGCCGAAGGAGATCAAGCTGGAGACCGCCGAGGACACCTATCAGCTCAAGGCACGCATGAAGTATAAGGGCATTTATGCAATCGTGGCGCCGTATGACGGGCGCGTCCGCTACACCTCCTCCAATCCGCTGGTCGAGGTCGATGAAAACGGCCTGATCACCTTAGCGGGCGAGATTCCCGAGGGCGGTGATATTGCTTATATCACTGCATATTCCCCGACGGCTACCGGCATCAAGGCGACCGCCAAGGTCGTTGTCGGCGAGTATGACGGCGACCGGATCGTCGGCAGACTGACTATCTCCGGACGACTGATCTCCACTAAGGAGCCTATACCGCACGGCTGTCTGACCTTCACGACCTATGAGGACGTGGATCTCGACGTCAGCTATTATGAGTACTATAAGCCGAACGATAAGTATAATGCGCTGATGCTCGATTATCAGCAGCATCCCGAAAACTACCCCTCCGATCCCGCTCTGTACAATCTTGATGAGCTCGGTCTGAAGGACCGCACATCCTATTTTGACATCGACAGCAGAGGCGCGATGTCTGATCCTGCTACGATCTCCCTCAAGAGCGGCGAGAGCATCACGATGTCCAACTACGGCTTTGACAACACGAACATCGACGCGGTTCTGAGAGCGCTGGAGGACAGCGATATCGCTTCCAGCGAGACCGCACAGACTTTGATCTACCAGTTGTACCAGTATTCCCAGGGCGGCGACTTTGATTCCAATATCGCCTTTGACAGTATGGTCGGTACGCTCAAGGAGATCTACACCGTTTCCCGCGCGACCGGAAACAATCCCGCCAACGGTCATTCCAACGGCGGTCTGTGCATCAACAGAGAGCTGTACAATCAGTTCCGCCGCAACGATACCCAGCTTCCCAACAACTATTACTCCATTGATATCACCGCAGATCAGCTTGAGAGAATGAAGGAGTATTTAGCAAATCCCGAACAGAACTTCTACTCTCTGTTTGCGATGAACTGTGCCTCCGGTGTAACGAGCATCTGGAACACGACTCTTTCCGATAAGCCCGAACTGCATCTGACCGCCAACTATACCGGTGTGGCGTACGATCCCGAATCCCTTGGCATTGAGCTGGGACTCCTGGGTCTGAAGAAGGATCTTGACGGCGAAGGCGGCAAGGACTTCTATCCCCGCTCCATCGCTCATCCGATGTCCTATGCGGAGCTGATCGACGCGATCGACAAGCTCGGTGAGCCTGAGCTGACCGATGAATACAAGGCGCAGCTCGACGAGCTGAGAGCCGCGTATGAGGATCTCAACGACACCGAGAAGTCGTTTGTGACGAACAGCGATAAGCTGGAAGCGGCTGAGAAGGCATACGACGATCTGAAGTACGGTCCGATGATCGAGGAGTTTGAAGCCTACAAGGCGGAGAAGCTCGCCCAGGCGGACGCGCTCCTGAAAGAGGACGACAGCATGGTCAGCCGCGGTATCGCTGCGATCGCGAAGGCTGCGATCAGCGGTACGGAGTATGACAGAGAGCTGCCCCTCGAGCAGAACAAGGCGGCTCTTGACGCGATCCTCGCGACCCTGGACAGAACGCTCATCGCACAGCGTGCGATCGAGCATCCGATCCTCGGCGATATCAACTACAGCGGCGAGGTCGAGATCGTAGACGTGACCTACCTGCAGAGAAGTCTGGCGGGTATCGAGGTTCCGTTCATCATCAACGATTTCGTAGCGGACGTCGACTATGACAACAATATTTCGATCCTCGACGCTTCCTACATCCAGCGCTGGCTGGAGGGCATGGATTCCGTCGAAGGCATCGGCGAACCGATCTAAATATCTGATCCACCTGATGAGGGGCTGTCGTTTGACAGCCCCTTTAGTTTGCGGAAAAGATGCAATACTGCGTTTCGTGCTAAGCCTCTGCGACCTTTGCTCCGCAAAAGTCGTCTGAGACGACACGGCGGGAGCAAGCCACCCGCCCTACGATCAGACTGCAATACTGTTGAGAAAAGTTGTCATAAAAATGTTGACAAGTAACTTGTAATGTGATATATTACAAGTATCGAAGAAAAGAGGGAGCTTTATGCAGATCACAAGCCGGTTTACCATTGCTGTTCATGTTATCGCCTGTATCGACTATTTCAAGGATGATTACAAGGTGACGAGCGGTTTTCTCGCGAAAAGCACGGGCGTCAATCCCGTGATCATCCGCGGGGTGCTGTCTCAGCTCAAGGAGGCGGGCATAGTGAATGTCCGTCAGGGTGCAAGCGGAATCGCGCTTGCAAAGCCGCTCGGCGAGATCAGCTTCTATGATATTTATGAAGCGGTGGACAGCGTGAAGGACGATGGGCTGTTCCGCTTCCACGAGAACCCGAGTGAGGAGTGTCCTGTCGGGAGAAATATCCATGCCGCCGCTGACAGCCGTCTTATGCAGGTGCAGAGGGCGATGGAGGACGAGATGAAGCGGATCAGGGTCAGCGATGTGGCGGACGATATCAGAAGCAGAATACAGGCGCAGGAAGCCTGAGATCAAGGGTCATGAGGTGAAGAAAATGAAAGAGAGATATGATTATCTGCCGAACGGCTATCAGGAGACGATCCGAAAGGGATTGGAGGCGCTGAGGGTATTCAGCCGTGTTTGCGACGGCATCGGCACGCGGGAAGAACAGGTCGAAAGGCTGAAAAAGGAACTGGATACGGCAGACGCGGTCGTCATCGGCGCGGGCGCCGGGCTCTCGACCTCCGCGGGTTTTACCTACAGCGGCGAGAGGTTTGAGCGGTACTTCTTCGATTTCAAGCGCCGCTTCGGGATCAAGGATATGTATTCGGGCGGGTTTTATCCCTTCCCCGATGAAGAAACGCGCTGGGCGTGGTGGGCGAGACACATCTACTTCAACCGCTATATCGAGGCGCCGAAGCCCGTTTATGATAAGCTGTTGGAGCTTGTGAAGGATAAGGAGTACTTTGTCATCACGACGAACGTGGATCATCAGTTCCAGAGAGCGGGCTTTGACAAGAGCCGCCTGTTTTATACGCAGGGTGATTACGGGCTGTTCCAGAGCGTGAACCGCAGTCTGCAAAGGACCTATGACAATGAGGAATGGGTGTATCGCGCGATGGCGGCGCAGGGCTTCATCAGGGATGAGAGCGGTGAGTTTCGTTTGCCTGATGACAGGGATATCAAAATGCGGATCCCGACGGAGCTGATCCCGAAATGCCCCGATGATCAGAGCGGCGTGGTGATGAACCTGCGCGCGGACGACAGCTTCGTCGAGGACGAGGGCTGGCACAGAGCGTCGGCGGCGTATCATGACTTCCTCAAAAAGCATGAGGGCGAGCGTGTGCTCTATCTGGAGCTCGGCGTCGGCGGGAATACGCCGGTGATCGTGAAATATCCGTTCTGGCAGATGACGCTGGCGAATGATAATGCGACCTACGCGTGCATCAACTACAGCGAGGCCGTCTGTCCCGAGGAGATCGCCGTGCAGTCGATCTGTATCAAAGACGATATCGGAAGGGTTCTGGACGAGTTGACGTGAGCAATATGGGTCGAGGGGAGGACACTGCCTCTGCGTGTGCTATCTGCGTGGAAAGAAGTAGGTTTGATAGAAAAAGAGGAACTCCGGAAATGTTATTTCAGTAAAAGGGCTTCAGATATGATTCACTGATCAATGCTGATAAAGTTTAAGGGGGATACCTTGCGGTATCCCCCTAGCGGTTTTCAATGAAGCAATTAATATTCTTTTAATCTCCAAGCAATCGTTAATCAAAGATTGGGCGAGTTTTTCATCAAGGTAATCAGACAGCAACAGCAGTTTTAACCAATATTCAGTTTCCGCTGTTTCTTTAAGCGCTATCTGCATTTTAGCGATAAAATCCGCCTGACTTACTCCGAAATTTTATAGCGTTCATAATCCCCTAATTTTAATGAATAAAGAATAGTGAATAATGAAGAATGAATAATACACCAGAAACGCCGGAAAAGGTCATCTGATTATAAATTATTCACTATTCATTATTCACTATTCATTGAGCCGTAACGTCAGTTACGGCGTTTCTGGTGGGCCATCAGGGACTCGAACCCCGGACCGACCGGTTATGAGCCGGTTGCTCTAACCAACTGAGCTAGTGGCCCTTATTGCAACTGATTTATTATAGCAAGGAACGGCGTATTTGTCAATAATATACATGGAATAAGGGGCGAAAATCATGTAGGTTTACAATAGAGTCGTTACAATAACAAGTAAAAAAAGAATAGCAAATAGGAAGATCCTGTGTTACAGTTAGTTCGCTTACAACAAAACTCT
>CACYFH010000038.1 GCA_902773635.1 uncultured Ruminococcus sp.
GGCAAGGGAAAAGGCGGCTATTCCTACCTCGCCAAACGCGAGAAAAAACAAGTTGTACTGAAGCAGATCCACCATGAGCCGTGCGATTACTACACCTTCGGCAATAAAATCGAAGCGGAACGGAACGACTATCAGCGGTTGCTGAACGCGAATATCCGAATTCCGAAGATGCTTGATATCGATATGGAAAACGAGCGCCTCGTCAAGGAATATATCGACGGCGATACGGTATTTGATATGGTCAAAAATGATGTATCGGTTGAAGCCTATCTGCCGCAGGTGTGTGAGATGGCGCAGCTTGCCAAAAATGCGGGACTGAATATTGATTACTTCCCAACGAATTTTGTCGTTCAAAGCAGCTTGCTCTATTATATCGACTACGAGTGCAACAGCTATATGGACGAATGGAGCTTTGAAAACTGGGGTGTCAAATACTGGTCGAAAACACCGGAGTTTGAAGAATATTTAAAACACAATTAAGGACACACAATTAAGGAGAAACTTTTTTGAAAAACAAATTCAAAAAAAAAATTGTTTGTTAGACGGGAGGTCTGACGAACAGTCTTAAGGTAAAAGATTTCTTTGTTGTATTTTTATAAAAATCAGAGTAAACCTGCGAAAATACAGCCTTCCGCTCCGATTGACACCGCTTGCTTTTGCTGATATAATAGGTGAGAATGTTTATCGTATCTGGAGGGTATTCAATGAGTTTACAAAAACGGACATTCAACCTGTATTCCGTCAGCGAAGCGCGCAACGTGATCTTCGGTATCGCGACGCTGTGGATCGGACTGTTCCACTCCGCGGGGCTGTCGCTCGCGCCGTATTTCGGCAAGGGCTTCCTCAACAGCTGTTTCGTCTTCGTACGCAGCAAGGGCAACGTGGGCGTGGATATGTTCCTGTTCCTGTCGGGGATCGGGCTGTATTTTTCATTCAGCAATGATTCGAATCTTAAGAGCTTCTGGAAAAAGCGCCTGATGCGCGTACTGCCGACGGCTCTGCTGATCGGGACGATCTATTTTTCCATCCGCTATATCACCGGGCGCGAGAGCACGGGACTGCTGTTCTATCTCAGCCGGGTGAGCTTCCTGCACTTCTTCTTCACGGGTGAGCGCGTGTTCTGGTTCATCTCCCTGATCCTTGTGCTCTATCTGCTGTTCCCGTTGATCTACAAGGCGATCGTCCGCTTCGGCGGAAAGGGCACGGCGGTTATGGTCGTGGGGATCGTCGCGCTGAACTTTCTCCTCAGATGGCTCGCACCGTCGCTCTATTCGATGTGGGAGGTCGCGCTGTGCCGCATCCCCGTGTTCATCGTCGGCATCTGGCTGGGCAGATATATCAAGGAAAAGCGCGAGATCTCCCGCAAGTGGCTCTGGGCGTTCCTCGGGGTAGCGATCCTGATGATCGTGTACCTGTACTTCCTCCCGCGCATCCGCTTGCTGATCAACCCCGCCTATGACGAGAGCATGGAGCAGATGTACATGTTCCTCTACCGTTACGCGGGCAGCGTGCTGGCGGTGATGCTGGTTCTGCTGGATTCCTTCGTGATCACCGCGATCCGCCGCACGGGACACTGCAACGTACTGCGAAACATCTTTGAGTTTATCGGCTTGTACTCGATGGAATACTACATGATCTACCTGAACCTCATCCACTACCTCGAGCGCATCTACAAGCCCTTCCCCGCATATCATCAGCCGATGCTGTGCGTGGGGTGCTGTATAATATCGATCGTGCTGTGCGTCGCCGCGCGGAAGTTCTGTGACTTCTTCATGGCGTATATGCAGAAAAAGCCGAAGAAAACAACATCATAAACAACATAAAAAGACCGGGTCGAATCCCAATATCATTAAGTTAAGCGAAGGCTCCCTTTGGTAAAGGGAGCTGTCCCCGCAAGGGGACTGAGGGATTGTATCAACTGACCGAGCGTCAGCGAGATACCCGCAAGGGGACTGAGGGATTGTATCAACTGACCGAGCGTCAGCGAGATACTGTTTCTTTACTTAATGATATTGGGGTCAAACCCGGTCTTTTGAGCGTGTCGATAAAGGTCAATTGTCATTCTGAGCGCAGCGAAGAATCTTAGGTTTTATGCAGTTTTAGGATCCTTCACTTCGTTCAGGATGACACTTTTTTTGCTATAGAAGCCTATCGCGCATAGTATCATCTGAACGCATACTTGAGGTAATCGGGGAAGATCGCGCGCCAGTACATCTCGTTGTGGATGCCGTCGTCATACAGCTTCATCACGACGTTCTCCTCCGGATAGCCGATCTTCTTCAAGGTCTGAGGCATAACGACCGTATCGGCATAGAGCGCCTGCTCGAGCTGATCGGACGAGCCTTTGCCGCAGTAGAGGTAGATCAGCGGCGCGTTCTCGGAGAAATCCTTCTTCGAGAGATACTCGACCCAGGTGTCCGCGGTATACAGGAGGAACGCGGGCGACAGCGCGCCGACGGACTTGAACTTATCCGGGTGCTCCATCGCGATATAGAAGCTCTCGATACCGCCGGAGGACGAGCCGCAGACGTGGGTGTGCTCGCGGTCGGTGTAGACGTTATAGTTCTCATTGATATAGGGCATAACGGTGTCGACCACGAAATCGGAAAAGTATTCGCCGTGACCGTCGGCGTAGTCCTCCTGCGTGACCTTGCCGATGTCGGGAGTCAGCTCGTTATCGCGCCAGCCGTCGGCGTTCTCGATACCGACGATGATGCACTTCTCGCCGCCGTTCTGAACCATCGCGAGAGCGCTCTCCGCAACGCCCCAGGAGCCGGTGGAGGTCGCGGCGCGGTTGAAGAGGTTCTGACCGTCGGTCATATAGATGACGGAGTATTTCTCGGCAGAATCCGCGTCGTAGTCCTCCGGCGTCCAGATCAGGACGTCCTTGGTGCGCTTTTCATAGTCAAAGCTCTTGCGCTCATATTTCGGCTTATCGGTATCGGACGGACAGTCGGGATAGAAGCGTCCCGGGGTCAGATCCCAGCCGGTGACATAATCATTGAACGCAAGCTCGGGCGTCTCCGTGCCGTCGGAGCTGATGACCACGCGGTCATAGAGCGCGGTGTCGGCATAGCTGCTGTAAACGGCGTTCTCCTCGTCGGCGGAGGTCTCTTTCTTGAGCTCGATCTCCTTCGTGTCGCCGGTCTCGGTGCTCTTGAAGGTCGCGGTGACCTTCTCGCGATCCGCCTTGTCCAGCACCGTGAGCGCGTGACCGCCAGCAGGCTCGCTGTCGGCGGTATTGCTCTCAGATGCTTCGGTCTCTGCGGGTTTTGTCTCGCCGGCGCCGCCGTTTGCGGGCGCGCCGCATGCCGTGACGATCAGCGCGGTCAGCGCGGCGCACAAAATCAAACATAGAACTTTTTTCATGATTTATTCTCCTTTATCCGAGCTTGCGGGAAGCTCGTTCGTTTTGACAGAATACGGATTCTTATTTTCGATTGGTTGCGGTATCTCATTCGACTGCACCGAGTAAGGATTCTTATTCTTCACCGGCGGCGTCGGACCCGCGGAGCGCGCCCATCTCCCGATCCCCCAGAGAATCAGCATCCAGACCAGCATGAACAGGAGGAACACCCCGAAGTACACGAGACAGTACCACCACTTGATGTACTGCGGGATGATGAAATGCAGGATGAGCAGGATCCACCCCGGGATGGTGAGGCGGAAATTGAGCAGGATATTGAAGCCGAGCACCGCGAGAAACGGCCCGGTGCGTGAGGTCTTTCGCATAAATAACTCCTATAAATACGATGTCATAGCGAGGGCTTGACACGCATGTCGAGCCCGTGGCAATCCCACAAAGCGCAAACCGACGTTTCACTTTTGCGGGAATGACTGCATATATGCAAGCTTAGTTATATCTTATGAAGGGTGAAATCGTAGTCTCCCCCGAGGGAAAAGTCGCTGTAAACACCCTCGGTAATATACAGATCACCGCTGTCCGTGAGGATAATGAAATCGAAGTCGCGGTTCTTCTCATAATACGCGACCGCATCATCCAACCCCATCACAAACAGCGCGGTGGAGAGCGCGTCGGCATACGCGCCGTTATCGGTGACGATCGTCACGGAGAGCACGCCGTTATCCACAGTTTTCGCGGTCTTTGGATCGAGGATATGGATATACCGCCTGCCGTCCTTCTCAAAATACCGTTCATACCCGCCCGAGGTCGCCACGACCGCCGCGTCCGTCGTCAGATAGCCGAAGTACCCTGCGGGATTCTCGGGATCGGCAACGCCGACCTTGAAGCGCGAGCCGTCGGGCTTCTTGCCGTAGAGCTTGATCGTGCCGCCGAGGTTGAGCACCGCCGCCTGCGCGTTTCCGTCCCTCAGAACCTTCTCACAGACATCCGCCGCGTACCCCTTCGCGACCGCGCCGAGGTCGATCTCCGTATCTTCGGGCAGCGTAAAGACCGCGCCGTCCGACCCGACCCTTCTGTAGTCGATCCTCTCGGAAAGCGCCTGTAATTCCGCATCCTCAGGCACGCGATGCTCGCCCGAGATGAAGCCCCAAGCCTGCACCGCAGGGTAAACGGTGATGTCAAAGCTCCCGCCCAGCTTCTCACAGAAGCCGAGCGAGCTTCTCAGCAGCTCTGCGGGTTCTTCGCTGAGAGCCGCCGTTTTCTCCCGATTCAGTTTTGCGATCTCGCTGTCCTCGTCCGTCGCGTCGAGCTGCTTGCTGAGCGCAGAGATACGCTCCTGCAAGCGGTCGCAAATCCCGCCCTCGCCGCCGTAAACGGTGAGGGTCATCAGCGTATCCATCGCCTGAAAGGACGCCGTCGTCCGCTCCTCTGAGCATGCCGTCAGACTGAGTATCAGCATCAAGGCGCAGAGCGCGCCGCATAATAATCGTTTCATAATTCAAGATTACCACAGAAACACGCCCCCGTCAATGGAATTCCTGTTGCAACCCGCGATTTCTTATGATAAAATCAACATGAAAAGGCTCCCTGTCCTAATCTGTCCAAAACTTGTTTTGGGGAACAGAATCCATACACCGGAGAGCCGGCGCAAAGCGCCTGAGGGTTGCCGTTGGATTGATCACAACGCACCCTAACCTATCCAGAGGTCAACATGAAGCATAAACCGTTTCTCATCATCATAGCGATCATATTCATCCTCGGCGTCATCGGCTCCGTCTGGGTGCTGAACGCGCCGCGCAAAACCACCGTGCGCGTACTCTCCGACGGCGAGACCGTCTATGCGGGCGATCTCAGCCTTGCGGAGGACGCCGTCTTTGACGTCAGCTATCAGGGACATGTGAACACCGTGGAGATCAAGGATCATCAGATCCACGTTCTCAGCGCGGATTGTCCCGACCAAACCTGCGTCAAGATGGGCTTCTTGAAAAGCTCCGCCATGCCCATCGTCTGTCTCCCGCACAAGCTGGTGATCGAGTTCGCGGACGGCGGCGACGCGGACGCGGTAACGAGGTAGGCTATGAACACAAAGGTAAGAAAGCTCACGGAGCTTGCCGTGCTGACGGCGGTCTCCCTGATCATTTTCGTGATCGAATTACAGATCCCGAACCCCTTCCCCATCCCGGGGATCAAGCTCGGGCTCGCGAATATCATCACCGTCTACGCGGTGTATCATTACAAGGCGCATGAGGTCGCCATGATCGTGACGGTGCGCCTGATCCTGGGCGCCGTATTCGGCGGCAACTACATGGCGCTGATCTACAGCGCGGCGGGCGCCTTCCTCTGCCTGCTCGGGATGCTCCTGCTGAAACGTTGGATCGACGAGAGGCATCTCTGGATCGCCTCCGTCCTCGGCGCAGTCCTCCACAACACGGGACAGATGATCGCCGCGCTCCTCATCCTCCGCACCCCGCAGCTCCTGCTCTACTACCCCTTCCTCCTCGTTTCCGGCTGTCTTGCGGGCGCGTTCACCGGGCTGTGCGCCCAGTTCGTCACGGCAAGGCTGAAAAACTTCAAAAAATAGTGGAGCTGTCGCACTAAGCATAGTGACAGCTCCTTAGTGTGTCATCCTGAGCTTTAGCGAAGGATCTTATCGTGCAATTTATCCAATTAGATTATACCTTTCATGTGTAATCTAACGGAAAGGTGAGCGCTTTCAGATTCTTCACCGGACACGCGTGTCCGTTCAGAATGACATCTTTTGTTTTGCGACAGCCCCTTATTGCAGGTACGACCGTCCGTCGCCCCACTTACCTTCCGATAAAGTAGAAAACCACCCAGCATATCCCATACAGAACAGGCTGGTGCGCCATATAGATGATCAGACTGTGCCGCCCGATAAAATCGAGCACCGGGATCTTTTTACAGAAGAAGCGGTCAAGCCCCTTCTGCCTGATCCACCGCCACAGCATGAACCCGAAGAGATACAGGAAGATCCACTGCAAAAACGGGAAGTAATCGGCGGAGGAAAAATCCCTCGGCGCAAAGCCGAAGAACGCGAGCCACCGGAATTGATACAGCCCCTCGGGGAGCCGGATCAGCGGCAATTTGAACAGCCCGAGATACCCGTAAGGGATGCCGTAACACAGCATGAACAGCAGGAAGAACACAATCATCCCCACGATCGGCGGAATGCGGCTGAGCGCTTTTCTCAGCGCGAAGGTCAGGAGCATCGCCGCGCCGAGGAAGGTCAGCACGCCGTAGAGGATCGTCTGCTCCGGCATGAACCGGATCGTCACAAGCGTCACAACGATCCCGCACAGGCTGACGATCAGCCCGCGCCGATACCCATGCTTTGAAAAATTCAGCGACACGCCCGACACGATGATGAAGGTACAGCAGATGAACCGCTCCCATATCACGACCGGCGTGCTCACGGGAAAATCCGTCCACACCCCGAACACCACAAAGATATTATAGCACAGATGAAAAGCGACCATATTCACGACCGCGACCGCGCGGATCGCGTCGATCAGGCTGTACCGTACTTTCGTCTCCATCAGAAATCCGTCCCCAGATATCCGTTCAAGCCCTTGAACGCGAGGACGTTCATCCTCCGGCTCAGCTCCTCGACAGGCTCGCTGCGATCGGAGTTGAACCACTGCTTGTACACGGCGACCATCCCCGAGATCATGAACACCAGCATCAGGTCGAGCCGGTCGTCCTCGATCTCGATGGACTGCTTGAGGAGCGCGCGCACCTTCATCGTCAGCAGCTCCACAATCTTGCTCGACAGGCTCACGTTCGAGTTCATGCTCAGAAGATAGCCGAAAAAGTCCATATCCGTGTTGATAACGGCGGTCAGCTTCTCGAAAATGCGGTAAGGGCTTTCCAGACTGCTCTTGAAGTCGATGTCCGTCAGCGCCTCGTCCACATGGCTGATGATGTCGTTCTCGATCTCGTCGATGACCTCGTGCACGCCCGAATAATAGTTGTAAAAGGTCTTGCGGTTGATGTCCGCGACGGCGGCGATATCGCTGATGGTGATGTCGTTGATGTCCTTCTCCGTCAACAGGCGGGCGAAGGCGCTCTTGATGGCTTTTTTGGTGCGGATGACGCGGCGGTCGGTCGCGTGTTTTTCTGTCGTCATAATTTCCTCATACAAGATGATGATAGTAATTTACACAGTTGTGGTATATTCGACAAACTCCGACAAGATTGTGGCAAATACACCACAATGTCATCAACTTGGAGTTGCACTTTGTCTACATTTTGTATTATATTACACAAATGAGGTAAAAGTCAAGATAGGATTCCTATATCCTTTAACGTAAATTGTCATTGCGCGGTGTGACCGCGGGTCACGCCGCGGCAGTCCCCTTGTCCATCATGCTGTTTGGAATAACGTCCACTACTCAGGAAAGGAGAACGCTATGCAGTTTCTGATTTTGTCATATCACGCGCTGTCCGACGCGGGCGCCGCTCTGGTGGAAGAAGCGAAGGAGCGCGGCGCTCAGGTCGAGACGCTCGAGCTTCATCAGGTGATGTCGCAGAGTGCGCGCTCAACCTCCCGATACAGCCGCTTTGTCAGAAGCGCCAAGGAGCTGCTCAGCGCCGTCTACAAATCCTACGATCCGCTCGACTACCAGTTCATCGCCGCCCTGACGCGCTGTATCAACGACAGCACGCTCGACGCGGTCGTCTGCACCGACGCATACTCCGTCAAGGTCATGTCTTTGAGCAAGCAGGCGGGGCTGCGCCCCCTGTGCTATGCCGTGATCCCCGACTATGAGGTCGCGGCGCTCGGCTCACCCGCGATCCTCGACGGCTATTTCATCGCCCAGGATGAGATCAAGTACTACATGATCCGGCGCGGGATCGGCGCGGAGAAGGTGTTCAACTTCGGCTTGCCCGTCCCCAAGAGCTTTCGAAGCACGCTCGGGAAGTGGGCGGCGCGCAATTACCTCGTCATCCCGCAGGATAAGCGCGTCTACCTTTTCTTGGCGGGCGGCATGCGCTATGAGGACGTGCTGAATATCTGCGTCGAGATGCTCAGCGAGGAGGACGAGAGCTTCCTGCTCTATGTGCTCCTTCCGCGCGACAGCGAGATCAGAGAACGCCTGAGCAAAAAATTCTCCACGGAAAACGGCATCCGGGTCATCACCCTGACAAAGAAACTGAATATCTACATGCAGGGCGCGGACGCGGTGCTGACCCGTCCCCTGCCCTATGAAAGCTATGAGGCGGCGGTCGCGGGCGTGCCGCTGGTACACCTGATGCCCGCGAAGGGGAGCGAGCGGAAGATCGCGGATTTCTTCGCCGATCGTGAATTATCGCTCAAAGCCGCTTCCGCGCGGGACGCCATAAGACAGGCGAAACGCCTCACGGATGAGACGGCTCTCGCCCAGCGGATGAAGAAGCGCCAGTCCCTCTACGCCAACGCCGACGCCGCAGAGCGCATCCTCGAAACCATCCTGAAAATCAAGAACAAAAACTAATAACCGGTGGCAAGTGACCAGTGATTAGTGATCAGTGATCAGCAACCGGCAACCAGCAACCATACACAAAGGAAACAACCCCCATGATACAGAAAATTGACGGAATCACCTACCTGAATATGCTCCGCGCGGGCGCCCAAAGGCTCAACGAGAACCGCACGGCGGTCAACGACCTGAACGTGTTCCCCATCCCCGACGGAGACACAGGCGACAACATGTTCATGACCGTGAACGCGGGCGCGACCAAAACCGCCGAGAACGCCGATATCTCCGCAGTCGCCTCCGAGGCGGCGCGCGAGATGCTCCTCGGCGCGCGCGGCAACTCGGGCGTCATCCTCTCCCGCATCTTCGCGGGCGTCGCAAAGGGCATGGAAAAAGCCGAAGTCCTCGATACGGCGGGCTTCATCCGCGCGATGAAGGCGGGCGTGAAGGAAGCCTACGGCGCGGTCTCCGCTCCCGTTGAGGGCACGATCCTCACCGTCTGCCGCGAGGGCGCGCAGTCGGTGGAAGAGACCTCTCCCGAGAGCTTTGAAGCCTTGTTCGACGCCCTTCTCCCCGCTCTGGAGACCTCTCTGGAGAACACCCCCGACCTGCTCGACGTCCTGAGGGAAGCGGGCGTGGTCGACTCCGGCGGCGCGGGCTTCGTCTACATCGTACAGGGCATGCGCGAGGGTCTCTCGGGACTGAGAGTCGAGACCCTCTCAAGCGGCAATCCGTCCGCTCAGCCGATGGATCTCGACGCCTTCACCGAGGACAGCGAGCTGGAATTCGGCTACTGCACGGAATTCCTCCTGCGTCTACAGCGCCGTAAGGTCGACCTCGACGCCTTCGACCTCGACGCCTTCATCACTTGGCTGAACTCCGTCGGCGACTCTGTCGTCTGCTTCCGCGAAGGCTCGATCGTCAAGGTTCACGTCCACACCAAGACCCCCGGCGATATCCTGAACCACTGCCAGCTCTACGGCGAGTTCCTCACCACCAAGATCGAGAACATGACCCTCCAGCACAACGGCAGCCACGGCATGCAGGCGCTGAAGCTGAAGAACAACAAGCACAAAAAGCACTACGGCATCGTCACCGTCGCGATGGGACGCGGCATCAAGGAGCTGTTCACCTCGCTCGGCTGCGACGTCGTGGTCGACGGCGGCCAGACCATGAACCCCTCCGCCGAGGATCTCGTCAAGGCGTTCGACGCCGTCGGCGCAGAGACGATCTACGTTTTCCCGAACAACAGCAACATCATCCTGACCGCCGAGCAGGCGGCACAGCTCTACGGCGACGCGGACGTCCGCGTCATCCGCAGCAAGACCATCGGCGAGGGCTACTCCGCGATCTCCATGTTCGACCCCGACGCGGGTACGGTCGACGAGGTCGAAGCCGCGCTGAACGAGCTGGTACAGGGCGTCGTCACAGGCATGGTCTCCCGCGCGTCGCGCGATGTATCCGGCGGCGAGGTCGCGGTCATAAAAAACGATTACATCGGCTTTGTCGGCGACGATATCCTCGTCGATGAAAAAACCGCCGAGGACGCGCTCGACAAGCTCTGCGAGAAGCTCCGCGCGGAGAACTACGATATCCTGCTGATCCTTGCGGGCGCGGGCAGTAACGCCGCCGCCGCGGAGAAGCTCTACGATACCCTCAGCACACGCTACAGGCGCAGCGAGATCATCATGGTCAACGGCGACCAGCCGATCTATGATTATATATTGATTCTGGAATAACAAGCCGGCAGTTACAAATAAAACTCACCAACCACCAATCAGAAAGGAAATCATCATGCTCGTACTTTTTACCGATACCGATACCGACATCACCCCCGCACAGGCGAAGGAATTCGGCTATCACCTCATCAGCATGCCGTATTCGATCGACGGCGAGACCACCTACCCCTACGAGGACTTCGAGACCTTTGACGCGCACGCGTTCTACGACCGTCTGCGCGGCGGCGTCCTGCCGAACACCTCCGCGATCTCGGCACAGCGCTACAAGGACTATTTCGAGCCGTTCTTCCAATCGGGCGACGATATCCTCTACGTCCACTTCTCCCGCAACATGACCGCTACCTTCGACAACATGGACGTCGCGGTGAAGGAGCTTCTCGAGAAATACCCCGAGAGAAAGTTCTACGAGATCGACACCATGGGCATCACCCTCTGCTCCCTGCTCTCCGTGCTGGAGATCGGCGACCTGTATAAGGAGGGCAAGTCGGTCGGGGAGATCCTCGACTGGGCAAAGACCGAGGTCGGCAAGGTCGCCTGCTACTTCTTCGCGGACGATCTGAAATTCTTCCGTCACAGCGGCCGCGTCTCCGGCATCGCCGGAACGATGGGCACCCTTCTCGGCATCCGCCCGATCATCTACATGAACGAGGAGGGCAAGATGGTCTCCATCGGCAAGGAAAAGGGCAGAGTGAAGGCGATGGAGAAGCTCGTCAGCTACGTCGAACAGCTCGGCGAGGACGTGAAGGATCACCGCGTGCTGGTCGGTCACACCGACAGCCCCGAGATCGCGAAAGAGGTCGAGAGCATGCTCAAAGCCCGCTACGGCGACGACCTGAACACTATGATCGTGGACGTCAACCCCACCGCAGGCTCCCACTGCGGCCCCAACACCGTCGGCGTCTGCTTCCACGGCAAGAGAAGAACCTTATGATTTTGTAGGGACGACCATTGGTCGTCCGCAGAATGACGAGCGTATCATATATCGAAAACGTCGGACAGGATTCAAGCGTATGTCCGTGCGGACGAGCGCTGCTCGTCCCTACAGCGGTACGGCTTTCCTGAAAACGACACAGGAGATAATTCTCATGATCACCATTAAAGAAGTGAAAACAAAAAAGGAGCAGAAGCAGTTCATCGACTTTCCGCTCCGCTTATATAAGGATAACCCCTACTTCGTTCCACCCCTCTACGGCGACGAAAAGGCGATGTTCAAGCCCGATTTCACCTACAACGATTGCTGTGAGATCATAAACTTCCTCGCCTTCGACGGCGAGAGGGTCGTCGGACGTATTCAGGGCATCGTCCAGAAAGCATCCAACGAGAAGCGTCATGAGAAGCGTGTGCGCTTCAACCGCTTCGACGCGATCGACAGCCCCGAGGTCGCAGAGAAGCTCTTCTCCGCGGTCGAGAAATGGGCGATCACCAAGGGCATGGACACCGTCTGCGGGCCGCTCGGCTTCTCCGATCTGGAGCGCGAGGGTCTGCTCGTCGAGGGCTTCGACCAGCTCTCCACCTTTGAGGAACAGTACAACGCTGAGTACTACGGCAGGCTGATCGAGGGGCTGGGCTATGAGAAGGAGGTCGACTGGACGGAAAGCAAGATCTATCCGCCCGAGAACGACGACGGCTCCATGAAGAAGATGGCGGATTTCGTCATGAAGCGCTATAACCTCCACCTCGGCGAAGCGAAGAACGTCAACGACTTCATCAAGAAGTACGGCGACCGCTTCTTCGAGATCATCGACAAGGGCTACGAGAACCTCTACGGCACCGTCCCCTTCACCGAGGGCATGAAGGCGCAGATCATCTCGGCGTTCAAGCTGATCGTCGACCTCAAGCACGTCGCCATCATCCTCAACGAGAAGGATGAAGCCGTCTGCATCGGCGTCTGCTTCCCCTCCATCGCGAGGGCTGTCCAAAAGTCTCAGGGCAAGCTGACCCCCGCCGCGCTGATCCGCCTGCTCAAAGCGATCAAGCACCCGACCGTCATCGACCTCGGACTGATCGCGGTCGAGCCGTCCTATCTGAACCGCGGCGTGTCGGCGGTCGTCTGCAGCGCCGTGCTCGATATGCTGAACAACGACGGCGTCGAGTACGCGGAGACCAACCTCAATCTGGAGGACAACTACGCCATCCAGAACCAGTGGAAGCGCTTCAAAGAGGTCAAGCACAAGCGCCGCCGCGCATATGTAAAGAAATTATAAGACTTCCTTTGGTAAAGGGAGCTCCCGCGAAAGCGGGTGAGGGATTGCATGATTGTTCGACCGAAGGGAGTAACAGAATTATGAAAATCATCGTAGACTGCTTCGGCGGCGACAAAAGCCCCTGTGCAAACGTCGAGGGCGCGCTTCTCGCTCTGGAGCAGCACCGTGACCTGAGCCTGATCCTCACAGGCGACGAGACCGTCCTCAGAGAGGAATTGACCCGCCTTGGCTACTCAGGCGACAGGATAGAGCTCGTCCACGCGCCGGAGATCATCACCGGCGAGGACAAGCCGACCGACGCGATCCGCCTCAAACGCGAAAGCTCGATGATGAAGGCGATCTCCATGCTCCGCAAGGAGCCTGATATCGCGGGCGTCGTCTCGACCGGCGCGACCGGCGCGCTGATCGCCGCCGCGACCCTACGCATCGGGCGCATCCGCGGCATCCGCAGACCCGCCTTCTGTCCCCTTCTCCCCACCATGAACGGCGGGATCGTCGGCGTATGCGACTCAGGCGCGAACGTGGATATCACCCCTGAGATGCTCCTCCATCAGGCGATCATCGGCTCGGCATATCTGAAAAACGTGTACGGGATCGCAAGCCCCCGCGTCGCGCTGCTGAACATCGGCGTGGAGAGCGAGAAGGGCGACGACCTCCGCAAGAAAGCCTACCCCATGCTCAAAGCCTGCGCGGATATCAACTTCGTCGGCAACATGGAGAGCCGCGACCTGCTCTCGGGCAAGTACGACCTCGTCGTCTGCGACGGCTTCTCGGGCAACGTGCTGATCAAAACGACCGAGGGCACCGCGCTCGAGCTGCTCAAAAAGCTGAAAAAGGATATCTACACCAAAACGCGCTACAAGCTCGGCGCCCTGCTGATGAAGCGGATGTTCATGGAGGAGAGGGACTTCATGAACTACCACAACTACGGCGGCAGCGTCCTGCTGGGCTGTGAAAAGACCGTCGTCAAGGGCCACGGCAGCTCCGACGCGAAGGCGGTCAGCATTTGCATCGACCAGGCATATAAAATGAGCGCCGGCAAAATGAACGCAGAGATCGAAGCCGCGCTTGCAAATACAGCATCCCCGTCCGATCATAACGGAAACTCAAAATAAAATCAGGAGGACAACCATCATGTTTGAAGAATTGAAGCAGATATTGGACGAACAGCTCCACCTCGGCGGCATGGAGATCACCCGCGAGAGCCGCATTAAGGAGGACCTCGGCGCGGACAGCCTCGACGTGCTCCAGATGCTCATGACCATCGAGGAGGAGAAGGGCATCGTCATCCCCGACGAGGAACTCGCCACCTTCGAGAAGGTCGGCGACATCGCAGATTACCTCGAAAAGAATCAGAAATAACCCAACAAAAAGAGCCGACCGCTTGGTCGGCTCTTAAACCTTTCCAGCCCCTCTGACGGCACCGCAGTGCCTAGTCCGCCCCCTCTGACGAGGGGGCAGATCCTTTGATAGAGAGATAAACGCTGAATCGCGGGGGAGAGATAACGCGGCATCATAATGACGAACCGCCTGTTGACTCAAGCCGCCGATGTAATACCACTACTCACGGTACAAATTGAAGAGCCGCCCGCCTTGGTCAATATCATTAAGTTAGGCAGAGGCTCCCTTTGGTAAAGGTACCCCCGTTGGGGGAATGTCCGAAGGACAAGGGGGGAGCCGCTTCCGGCGAGGAGGCTGTCACCGTCAGGTGACTGAGGGTTTGTATCAATTGACCGAGCGTCAGCGAGATACAATCCCTTAACTTAATAGCATTGACGGGAAAACCGGCTCTTTTTTCTATTTGCAGATCGTTATACCATCTCACAGCCATTGGATAAACGCGGTTTTATCCGTGCTGTTGTAACCCGCCCGCTGATAGAAATTCAACGTGCTTTCGCTTTTCGAGCCTGTGAGCAGCATCATCTTATAGCAATCCGCCTTGACCGCTAAAGCTCTCGCATGATCCAGACAGGCGGTCGCATAACCCCTTCCTCTGTACTCAGCGTGAGTGACAACATTCTCAATAAAAGCATACGGACGGATATTCCGTGTCAGATTCGGAACGATCACGCAAACGCAGGACGAGACGAGCCTGCCGTCCACTTCACAGACGATGATATGATGATTCTCGTCGCTGCAGATCGCCGCCCAAGTATCCCGCAAACGCGCGCTGTTCTCAGGCACGCCAAGCTCATGCAGGTGAGTGTATAACTCCAGCAGATCGCCTAATTCATTCTCTCTGATTTCTCTAATTATCATTTCATCACCAAATTATTATCAATATATTCCATATACGACTTGCGATATAGTATTCCCACAAAACGATTCTATCACGAATCCGAAAATATGGCAATAGAAAAGCGCCGCCAAGCAGGAGATATCCCGCATGGCGGCGTTACCGGTTTAAAAACTATCTTTCATACCAATAGCGGCAGATCTCTATTTGCTCGCCTTGGTAATTATCAATACCCTTGAATTCCAAAATAAAGCCGCATTTTTCCATTACCTTTTGCGAAGCGATGTTGTCGGCAAGGCAGATTCCCGCCATTTTTGTAACACCGATTCTTTCCATAATGACAGGCAGAAAAGCACTTACGGCTTCTGTAGCGTAACCGTGCTTTGTATATTTAGCGCCGATATGATAACCGATCTCCCATATGCCGCCATCAAGCGGAACAGCCTGCACATAACCTATGTTGGTTTTATCTATACAAACGGCCCCTCGCAGCCGCCGTACCGCGACATAAGAAATTCAATTGTTTCCGAAGCGTCCTCGACGGTTTCAAAAACCTCGTCGGGAACAAAACGGCGGTTATCCTCGTCAAGTGAGTCTTCGTGAACCACCTGCGCCATATCCGGCGTAAATTCTGTAATCATCAATCTATCTGTTTCTATTTTGAACATAGTGTTATCCTTTTATTTAATAGTGTACATACATTCTTGACGGCTCGGGATCACTGCCTTGAATCATACAAAAGAATTCCCAGCCGTATCGCTCATAAAAGCCGATGTGGTCG
>CACYFH010000039.1 GCA_902773635.1 uncultured Ruminococcus sp.
ACTGTATTTCTTATTCTTCATTTCAACACCTCCTTCTTAATTCTAACACAAAAAAAGAAAGCAGACACTTTTTGTGTCTACTTTCATTTTACACCTTCATTTTTCAGCGACAGCTTTCATTTTTTATTCTGCTGTGTTCTCGACCGGGGCGTCGGGGGCGTTCTTGCCGATGCTCTCGATACCGTTCAGGGCGCTTGCTTTCTTTTTATAGCCCTCGGAGGTCGCGATGATCTCTCCGTTCGCCGCTTTCAGACGGAAGCGGGTCTCGCCTGCCTTGTCGGCATAAAGCTCGTACTTCGGATGCTTGAGAACCTCAAAATTCTCGACGGTCTGATCCTCTACATGCGCGAGCGCGTTCTTTCTGACGCTCTCCACGCCCGCCTCGCAAGCCTTTAAGGACTTGTAGGTCTGGGAGGACGCGATGACCTCGCCGTTGCCCGCTTTCAGGTCGAACTTGAAGCCGCCGTTCGCGGTTCCTTTGATGACAAATTTACCCATGATCCTGCCTCCTTGGTGCAATTTTACAGAGATACTCTGTCACCTTGATGGTAGCACAATCATTGGCTTCTGTCAACAATTTTCCTGCCGAATGAGGAGGAATTTCAGACAAAGTGCACTATTTCAGGTTCTTGTCGACCTCATAGGAGGTCAGAAAGCGCACCGAGCGCTCGATGGAGTCCTTGCTGTTCTTGTAGTCGCCGCCGCGGTTGCGGTAGTCGTACATGGTCGTGAAGTGGGTCACGTCGTCGTACAGCGTGTCCATGTAGTCCTTGGAGAGGTGGTTCGTCACCTCACAGAAGCGGGGCAGCACCTTCTTGTCGATGACCTTTTTGCTCACGCTGCCCATCACGAGCGCGTAGTGATTCAAGCAGAGGAAATCCTGCTTCTCATACAGCGGGCGGAAGTCGGGATCGTCGGAATAGTGCTTGAACACGATCGCGAGCAGATGCACCATATCGCGCTCAATGCGGTCGCAGACGTAGCAGGACTGCGCGTTCGCGCGGATGGTGACGAGCATGTTCTTGTCGGCGATATCGGTCGCCTTCTTCGGGAACACCTTCTTGCGTAGCTCGTTGATATGGGTCTGGAGCAGCAGAGCGTTGGAGAGGCGCGGGCCGTTGTTGATCATCATGGAGAAGTGACGGTGACAGAAGCCGACCTGATTGGTCTGCACGCGCACGTCGGGCGCCATCATCGCCGCGCCGGTGATGTGCTCGACATACTGGTTCTCGAGCATCCGCTGCATGCGGCAGAACGCACAGCCCTCGGTCTCGCTGAAGATCTCTTCGATCGGGATACTGGTGATATTCGGTTGCATAGGCGACCTCCTTTTGATATATTTGATGAAATTTGAAAATATTATAGCATATTGAAAACGGATATGGTATACTTATTTTGTATTTTTATTGATAAAGGGTATTTATGGGAATCATTTTTGAAAATGTCACGCGGCTCGACCTGAAGGAGACGCTCGACTGCGGTCAGTGCTTCCGCTGGAAGGAGCGGGAGGACGGCGGCTTTGAGGGGATGGTACGCGGAAAGCATGCCGTCGCATATATGGACGGCGAGAGGCTGATCCTCGACGGCGCTGAGGTGGCCGACCGCGCGATGTGGCGCGATTATTTTGACCTCGATCTCGATTATGAGCAGGTCGCGCGGGAGCTGTCGGCTGTCCATCCTGTGTTGAAGGAAGCGGCGGACTATGCGCCCGGGATACGGATCCTCAACCAGGAGCCGTTCGAGGCGCTGATCACCTTCATCATCTCGCAGAACAACAACATCAAGCGGATCGCGGGGATCGTCGACCGCCTGTGCATGGAATTCGGCGAGGAGACGCCCTATGGGATGAACGCTTTCCCATCTGCGGAGAGACTCGCGGAGCTCTTGCCCGACGATCTTGCGCCCATCCGCGCGGGCTTTCGCCATCGGTATATCATCGACGCGGCGCAGAAGGTCGCGGACGGGACGGTCGATCTTGAGAGTCTGCGGCTTTTGCCCTATGAGGAAGCGAGAATGGCGCTCATGCAGATCACCGGCGTGGGCGTGAAGGTCGCAGACTGCGTCCTGCTCTACGGTCTGCACCGGTTGGACGGCTTCCCGCTCGACGTGTGGATGAAGCGCGCGATGGCGACGCTATTCCCGGGGGTCTCACCCTCCGATTTCGGCTGTTATGCCGGTATCGCCCAGCAGTATATTTTTCACTATTCCCGCATGCACCCGGAGCTGTTCGGAGAATAGTGTAAATACAATGTCATTGCGCGGGCTTGACACGCGTGTCGAGCCCGCGGCAATCTCACAAAGAGATAGACCGACGTATGAATCCCTGTTTGTGGGATTCCCACGGCACATTAATGTGCCTCGGAATGACTGTGTATTTGTTGTAAGGAGAGTTTTATGAAAATCATCTTTGCTTTTGCGGTTCTCGCGCTCTTGGTATTCGCGGCGTCGAGTATTTTGAAGGAGCGCAAGTATTCTAAGATCGTCCGTATCGCGTCCTGCGGCGCGGCGGTCGTGCTGTCGCTGATCGCGGCGATTGCCGCGCCGTATCTGCAGTCTCTCGGCATCGGTTTGGCACTGTTCACGGCGCTGAGCTTCGCGGTCACCTTCTTCTCGGAGAAGATCAGGGGAGAGGGTGCGCGCGCCTTCGTCCGCTATATGGCGAAGGCGATGCTGGTCGTCCTGTTGCTCGAGGCGGTGTGCTTCAACTTCAACAGCTGCCACCTCTGGAAGGGCGGCTATGAGGAGACGGCGCTCCCCTTGGACAGCGCGGTTCTCACCAACCTTGAGAGAAGCGGCGACGGCTATCTCAGCACCGCCGACACCGCGACGGTCGAATTCCCGACGCTCGGTCAAAAGGTCGGCGTGATCCGTCTCGAGGTCGACGGCACGGGCTATAAGACGGACTATTCCATCGACTTTGCGGACGAGACGAACGCCTCCTACTATATGCGCTCGGGGCTGGTGACAGGCTCCGTGTTCCATGAGATCGAGCAGTCGAAGTACATCGTCTGCGATTTCTCAGGCAAGGTCTCCAAGCTCCGCATCAACCTGACGGGTCTGGAGAAATCTCCCGCCGTCCTCAAGTCCGTGACGCTGAACGCCGATTATCCGACGCATTTCTCCTATCTGCGGTTTATCCTGATCCTGCTCGGCGTCGCGTTCGTCTGGCTGTTCAAGCGGAGCGTACCCTTCCGCAAGCCGATCGGCGACCGTTTTCAGACGGCGAAGGCTGTCACCGCCGTGATCATCATCGGCGTGGTGCTCTTATCGCTCCTTCTGTCCTCCATCGGACTGGATCCGAAAACAGATTTCTCCCAGAATTCCGGCAACCAGATCACACAGGAGCTGGTCGATTCCTTTGAGAAGGGTCAGGCGGAGCTTCTCGACAAGCCCGGCGACGACCTGCTGAACATGGAGAACCCCTACGACTGGTCGGCGCGTGTGGAGCAGGGCGTCAACGCGAAGTGGGACCATGTGCTCTATAACGGCAAGTACTATTCCTACTACGGCGTCGGTCCCGTGATCCTGCTGTACCTGCCCTTCCACCTGCTGACGGGGCATTATTTGGCGAGCCTGACGGGCGTGGTACTGTTCAACGCCTTGGCGCTGATCTTCCTCGGCATGACCTTCTTCAAGCTGATGAAGGCGCTGTTCCGCGATATCCCGCTCTCGATGTATACCGCGGCGCTTCTGATGCTCTACGCCTCCTGCGGCGTGTGGTACTGCACGGTGATGGCGAACTTCTATGAGATCGCCCAGAGCTCCGGCTTCTGCTTCACGATCATGGGCGCGTACTTCCTCGTGTCCTCCAATATCATCGGCTCGGATAAACAGCCCGTGAAGCCCCTGCACGCGGCGCTGTCCTCGATCTTCCTTGCGATCGCCGTGACCTGCCGCCCGACGACGGCGGTATGGTGCGTGGTCGCGGTCGCGTTCATCATCGCGGGCGTGCTCAAGCTCAGGAGAACGAAGGCAGAGAAGAAAGCTTATGTCAAATATCTCGTCGCGGCGCTGCTGCCGTTCGTCGTGATCGGCGGCGCCCAGATGCTCTATAATCACGCGCGCTTCGGTTCGTTCACGGATTTCGGCATCGGCTACTCGCTGACGATCAACGATTTCACCCATACGGAGTTCCATACCCAGCTCTCGGCGATCGGATTCTTCGATTATCTCCTCGCGCCGCCCTCCTTCAAGGGCACCTTCCCCTATGTCCAGACGACGCTCTCGAAGCTCGACGTGAACGGCTATTATTTTGAAGCCACCAACAACGGCGCGGGACTGCTCTACCGCGCGCTGCCGACCTTCTTCCTCTTCGGCGCGCCCTTCGCGATGAAATATGTCGAGAAGGAGAGGCGCACCCGCACCGCGATCCTCTTCACCTTGGCGGCGGTCGTCGCTCCCTGTGTGATCATCGCGTCCATCTGGGAGTCCGGCTACGGCACTCGCTATATGATGGACTTTGCATGGGAGATGCTCGCGGGAGCGTTCTTCGTGATGTTCCTGTTCTATCGTAATTTGAAGAGCAGGGAAGCGAAGAAGATCTACGAGCATATCCTCCTGATCTCGATGTTCGCCTGCCTGTTCGTCAACATGGCGCTGGTCTACTCCTACTGGTACCCGGGCGCGTATGTCGGCGGCGCCGAGACGGCGTTCGAGCGCTTCGGCAGGATGTTCTCGATGTTCAACACTTGATCTGATTGTTTACAAATTTCGGTTGAAAACTCGATTTGCCTGTGCTATAGTATAGGAAATCTACGATAATACGAAGGTGTATGAATGGATAAAAAAGAAACGAGAAAGCGCAAGCTGCGCGAGTGGCTGATCTCGCTGTTGATCACGCTCGTGCTGTTCGCGATCGTGCTGGGCTTCCAGTTCTGGCTGACCGGTACGGTACGCAAGGGCTTCACGCCGGATGAACTCGCGGACTTCTGGCGCGGCAACCTGATCGGCGACCTGATCGGCGGGGTGATCCTCCTGCTGATCGTCCACCATTTCGTCAAGAAGCCGAAGGAAGAAAACCGATAATAAAGAAGCGTCTCCTGTGAGGCGCTTTTTTTCATCAGAGTGAAACCAAACGGCTCGCTCATGTGTATATAAAGTGAAGGGGGGATGATGATGAGCAGATCTTACGCGGGGCTGACGTATGAGGAAGCAGTGCGCGCCTATGCCCAAAACGTCACCTCCGCCTGCATGATGCGTCTGCAAAATTGGGCGGACGCGGAGGACTGCTTCCAGAATACCTTCCTCAAGCTCTATCGTCTCTCTCCCGAATTCAACGACAGAGAACACCTCAAGGCGTGGCTTCTCCGCGTGGCGATCAACGAGTGCAAGAACCTCCTGCGTACCAGAAGTCGGAATCTCCCCCTCGATTCCGCCGAGAAGCTCGCTTCTCCCTCAAAAGAGGATGAGAGCGATATCTCATGGGCGCTGATGCGGCTCGAGCCGAAGTTCCGCGAGGTCGTGTATCTGCACTACTGCGAGCAGTATAAGGTCGCGGAGATCGCGGACATTCTCTCGCTGAATGAGAACACCGTCAAGACTCTGCTCCATCGCGGTCGAAAACGGCTCAAAAGTATCTACGGAGGTGACGGCAGATGAAAAAAGTGAATTTCCATACGCTCCAAAGCCTGCCCACCCCCGAGAGCTGGATCGAGAACGCCCTCGCCATCCCCGAGGAGGAGGAAAAGGAGAAGCCCGCCGTCATTCCCCGGCGCTCCTATCGTCTGATCGCGGCGGCGGCGAGCCTCGTCCTGGTGAGTCTGATCGGCGTCGCGGCGTGGCTGGTATTCGGCAGGACGCCCGCTCCGATCATCACTGCTCCTAAGAATACCGCTTCGACCGAAAGTGTTGCATCGACTGAGGGCGCGACCGCTTCTACGGAGAGCGCGACCGCGGGCGAGACGGGAACGACGCCGACGCAAGCGCCGACTGCGCCCGCAGACACGAATACGGACGCGACAGTCAGCGCGCCGACGGAACCCGCGACAGCGCCCGCGCAGAACGCTCCGACAGAGGCGCCGACGGTAAGACCGGACAGCCCGATCGTTGTTCCCACCGAGCGTCCGACAGAGGCGACGGTTCATCCGACCGAGATCACCGTTTATCCGACGGAGGTCACCGCTGAGCCGTCCGAGCCCGCCTTTTACCCGACCGAGACGCCGTGGTTTTATGAGAACGAAGTGATCTCCGATGTCCCCGGCTCAAAATTCCCCGAGAACGGCAGGATATACTGCGCGATCTACGACAGCGACGGCAACATGTTCGGCGACGCCGACCCCTATTCCGACCAGCACCTGGCGACCGTCCTGCGCTATGAAAAATGGCGCGACAGCTATCTGGTCGTGTACCGTCCGAGCGAGAAGGGCGTCCTGCCCCGTCCGGGGTATTACACCTATCGCTTCTATGACGAATACGGCAACGTGTACCACTCGGATACCCGACCGCTGTGCTGACCCTTTGAAAAGGAGGATTTATCATGAAAAAAGCACTGTGTATCTTATTGACCCTGGCTCTGCTCCTGATGGCGGTTCCCGCTGTATTCGCCGCAGAGCCGAAGATCACCGATTCCCTGCAGGCGCAGATGGACGCCGCCGCAGAGGACACGAAGCTCGAGACCCATATCTGGCTGAATTGTGCGGTGGATAAGGATGAAGCCTACCGCCTCGCCGTGAAGGAATGCGGCTATATCGGCGGTCTGCCGCTGAACATGACGCTCGACGAGGTCTACCGCTTCAAGGAAGCCTACAACCGCATCATCAGCGCGCAGGAGAAGGCGGTCGCCGACGCATTCCTCGAGAAATATCCCATTCTCGCAGAGGATATCGTCTACTCCGGCAAGCATCCGTATATCGTCGCAATGCTCACCAAGGCGCAGATCGCCGAGATCGCCACGCTCCCCGAGGTCGAGGGACTTTATGCGGGCGTTGAGAACACGGAAACGCCCGTCTATCCCACCGAGCTGTGCGCGGACGCTGCCGCGCCCGACGACCCCGACCGTGCGAAATTCGAAGCATACTGTACCGATCAAGGCGCGGAGGTCGTCAGCTTCCGGACGCTGTACGCGCATGAGAGCGGCGGCACAGTCGACTGGACGCTGGTTTACGGCATGACCAATATGGTCGCGCCGATGCCCTACACGAAAGTGATCGGCCATCGCTTTTTGTCGGGCAGCGCGATGGGCTCGCCCTTTACCGCGAACTACGGCGTGTACGACGTGAAGAACGACCGCTTCATCGACGCGGCTTCCGCTGCGGCGAAGGAGTATGAAGGCTTCTCTGCGGCGTTCGACCGCTTCGGCGGCGGGCGGCTTCTGGGCGATCTCGACGGCGACGACGAGCTTTCCGTGATCGACGCGACCATGCTCCAGCGCTGTGACCTCGGGATGCGCGACTACCCTGCCGACGATCTCCTGTCCGATGAGAGCTACGCCTCCGATTTCAACCGCGACGGCGAGCGCGATATCCTCGATGCGACCTGCATCCAGCGTTATTTGGTAGGCTTGGATTGATGCCCGTACCGGCTGACCGGGAACGCGAGGAAAACCGCAAATCTCATCAAAAAAGGCGCCCTTCGCGGGCGCCTTTTCGCATGTCTGAACTTATTTGATCTTTCTCGCTTCGATGTAGTATCTCTTGTCGTGAGCGTGACCCATGGAGAAGGTCTTGCGCGGGAGACTGCCGTCGGCGGTGATGGCGGGGAAGAGCTCGTCCTTGCCCATGCCGTCAAAGATGAAGCCCAGCGTGCCCTTCTGGGTGCAGAGGCTCTCCACGACTTCCTCGCCGTGGATATAGTCGACGCTGACCTCCGGGTTCTCCTGCATGTAGCGGTCGATGAAGGTCTGCAGCGTGCCGACCGGGAGCTTCGCGGTCGCTTTCACGCTCAGCTCGCCATCACAGTCGGGGGTGATGAAGCGGAAGCTCTGCTTCGCGGCGCTGCCCTTGCTGTCGGTGTAGGCGGAGAACTGCTCGATGAAGTCCTCGGCGTCCACGTTGAACAGCACGCGGTAGATCGGCTCGAACTCGATGCTCTCGTCGTGGATGTTCACGACCTCCACCAGCGCGTAGCGGGCTAGAGGGTTCTTGCTCTGATTATAGCACTCCTTCGCGGTCGCGAGGCTGTGGTTGCCGTCGCCCACGGCGAACAGGAGTTTGTCGTCCTTATCGGCGATCAGCGCCTCCAGCGTGTCCTGCACCTGCGCGATCGCGTCGTCAGAGAGGAAGAAGCCGTCGATATGACCGCCGTTCTTCATCAGCTCAAAGCTGTAAGCCTCCTTGAAATCTCCCTTCTTATCGGAGAGCGGCTCGATCACGGTGCGGCCGGGATCGTCGATCAGAAGGAGGATATGCGGCAGCTCCATCGGCGCGTCCTTGCGGATCTGTACGCGCGGAGGAATGCGCTCGAGCACGGTCGCTTCCGTCGCGCGGATCGCGGAGGTCGCGCCCTTGCGGTAGTCATAGTCCTCGAGGTCGATCAGACCGACCACGCCGCGTCGGATGGTGTTATTGGACTCTCTCTCGACGTAGATCATGCTGTTCTCATGCTTCTCGAGCACGTCGGAGTCGAGGTACTTCTGCATATTCGCGTTGATGTCGGCGATGCGGGGGCTGTTGTCGGAGGAGAGGTAGATCTCCGGCAGGATGACGTGCAGGGTCGAGGGCTTGTCTCCGACGAGCGCTTCCACGTCGTGCCAGTAGTCCGGCTCGCTGGTGTACTGGTCGCAGGCGACGACCGCCCAGGTCTCAAAGTCCTTCTTCGGCAACAGGATATCTGCGGGATTAAAGTGCTTCATTTGATCACTCCCTTTTGGATTTGTTACAGAATAACACGAATCGGGCGGATTGACAATAACTATTGCGTAATTTCGTCCTTTGTGCTAAGATATAATGCGGTGATGGAATTGAGTAAGTACAAATTGATCATGAGCGACCTCGATAATACCCTGCTGCCGATCTATACCCAGGAGCGCTTTGTGGAGATATGGTTCCGCGATATCGCGAAGGTTTTCTCCTCCTTCGGGCTTGATCCGCGCCGCGCCATCGACGGCGTGAACCAGGGCGTCCGCGCGATGATCTTCAATGAGAGTGGGCGGAAGAACATTGAGGTCTTTTACGATAAGGTCAAGGAGGTCAGCGGCTATGAGGAGGAGCAGATCGGCCCCGCCATGCTCACTTACTACACCACGACCTTTGAGAACGTCTACGACATCACCCTGCCGAACCCGCATGCAGTGCGGATCGCTGAGCTGATGCGTCAGAAGGCGCGCTATGCCGTCGTCGCGACGATGCCGGTCTTCACGATCGAGGCGGTCGCGAACCGCATGAGTTGGGTGGGCTTGAAGCCCTCGATGTTCGACTTCATCACCACCGCCGACACCAGCTCCTACTCAAAGCCCAACCCGCTGTATTTTCAGGAGATCCTCGACCGCTTCGGCGCACGCCCCGAGGAAACGCTGATGATCGGCAACGACGTGCGCGAGGATATGCAGCCGTGCAAGGCGCTCGGCGTCGACACCTTCCTCGTGACGAACCACATGATCACCCACGACCTGCCTTATGACGAGTACCGTCAGGGAACGTATGAGGAGCTCGTGACGTTTCTTGAAAATCTGTGAAAACCAAGGAGGCTGAGCAGCCTCCTTTTTTGCGCTTTTTATCTTGCGTATAAGATGGGAGTCTGTTATACTTAGCATGACAGCAAACGCTGAATTCCCTATGAAAGAGGTATGAACATGAAAAAGAGCTTAGGCGCCTTTCCGGGCGTATATCCGATGCCCGTCCTGATGGTCGCGGCGTATGACGAGAACGGCAAGGTCGGCGTGATGAACGCCGCGTGGGGTATGATCTGCGACATGGACAAGATCGCCCTGTTCATCGACGAGGATCACAAGACCACCCAAAATCTCCTGAAAACCAAAGCCTTCACCGTCAGCATCGCCGATGAAGCGCATATGGACGTCGCGGACTTCGTTGGTATCGCGACCGGCAATAAGATGGCGGATAAATTCGAGCGCACCGGCTACCACGCCGTCAAGAGCGAGGTCGTCAACGCACCCGTCATCGACGAGTTCCCGCTGGTGATGGAGTGTGAGCTTGCCGAGGTCATCGACACCGAGAATATGTATGCCATCGTCGGCAAGATCGTCGACACCAAGGCGGAGGAGAGCATCCTCGACGAGAAGGACAAGGTCGAGGTCGAGAAGCTCCGCGCGCTGATCTTCGACCAGTTCAAGCACGGCTACTACGTCACCGGCGAGCAGGTCGGCAAGGCGTGGAACGCGGGAAAAGACCTGATGAAATAATATTGTAAAAAAGATCGCTCCGATCGACAGTGCAGAGACGCCTGTCGGTCGGAGCGTTTTTCATGTGGATGGTTATTTTACTTTTCTGAGCTTGTCCTTATCGACCTGCTGTTGGAACTTCATGATCTCGTCATAGATGCGCTGACAGTTGTTGTGATCGTCATAGTGATAGAAGTCGTCGACGCGGGCGATGTACTCGGGCTTCATCTGACAGCCGTTCTCCATGTATTCGCACAGGGTATCGACCAGCTGTGCGGAGTTGGTGCAGATCTCGCCGAAGCCCATCGTATCATAGAAGAATCCGCCGTCGTCATAGTGCGCGGGAAGCTCGTCGGGGTGGAAGTACACCAGCGGCTTCTTCATGTAGGCAAAGTCGAACTGTACGCCGGAGTAGTCCGTGACCATGAGGCTCGACTCGGTGAGGATCTTCTCATAGCTCATATCGCCGACGGACGGGATGACCTCGACGTAGGGGTCGGGGGTGTAGTCCTTCGCCTGGGCGCTGAGGATCGGGTGCAGGAGATACTTGATCTTGTAGCCGGTGCGCTTGGCGGTCTCGATCAGCTTTTGGTCGTTGATCAGATCGTTGTAGATGCGGTAGTAGACGGTGTTCTTGTACTCGGGGTTGTAGGAGCGCTGCTGACCCTCGCTGGTGGTGACGGGCATCGCGTTGTACATGCGCCACGTCGGGGTGATGAGGATCTGCTTTTGGTCGTTGTTGATCAGTCCGTCGTATCTGCCGATACCGGTCATCTTGAGAATCCCCATATCCTTGTAGGCGTAGGCGTGGTGGTTGAGGTTCTTCTCCTCATACTTGCTCGCGATGAAGTACATGCGGGTGTTGTCCTGGATCCTCTGCTGAGCCATAGCGCATTTCTGGACGGAGAGTCCGTGCTGGAGGCACATCGTCGGGAAGTTGCACAGATCGCGGATGAAGCGGGATTTGTCAAGGCTGTAGCCGTTGAAGGGGAAGCACTGGGAGTTGGTGATCAGCGCGATGTCGGCGTTGAGGAACGCCATCTTGTGCTTTAAGGAGCCTGTCTTGACGGGATGCAGACCGTCCTGCTTCATCTTCCGGTAATCGGGGGTGTTCTTGTCGATGATGTAGTAGCGGGTCACGCCGTCCTTCTTGTCCTTGCAGAAGCGGTAGAGGTACTCACAGCTGTCGCCGCCCTTGTAGAGCTTGTCGTACATCAGCCAGATGCGCTTGTTCTTGAAGAAGGGGCGGGTCAGCCAGTACTGCACGCGGGTGATGAAGGTGCGCTTGCTCTCCGCGAATACATGCGGCAGATAGTGCATCTCGTGCTGGAAGGTCTTGCCCGCGGAGGCGTGCTCTATGATAAGGTCCTTGTTCTCCGCGATCGTCGCCATGTATTTATTGAAGCGCCAGTAGTTGCCCTCGGGCTTGAGGGTGAACTTCGCCCAGTGGTGCAGGTAGGAGAACTGCAGCGGCACGCAGGTGTTCTTGTACTGTGCGAAGAAGCTGAGCTTCTGGACGGAGCGCTTGTCGTCGAACGGAAGCTCCAGGTGGAAGGTGAATTTCTTGTACATGCTGATGCCGAAGTACTTGGTCAGCGAGTAGCGGTCGAGATCGTGCAGGTCGATGCGTTTGTCGTTCCAGATGGCAAAAAGCTGAAACTCGTTGAGATTGAACACCCGGCGCAGAGAGCCGTCCAACAGCAGCTTGCCGTCGCTGTAGTCGAGCACATGCAGACCCACGTGCTGACTGCTCATTTGCGCGATTTCCACGTCGCCGCAGGTGAGGGTGACGTCCTCATTTTCCTCGTGCAGAGTGAGGGGCATGGTGTTGAGCGTCTTGTTGTATTTGAGCATGTAGAACATCTCGGCGGCCTCTTCCGAATAGCCGAGCGGCTTGTACTTTTCCGCATTGAGGACGATGGCGTCGTCCAGCTGATTGAGCACCTTCCTGCAGGAATCGAAGAACTTTTGCAGCTCGTCCGCGTCCATATTGCGCTTGTTGCGGTTGTTCTGGTTTGCGAGGAATCGCGAGGACACGGCGTACATCAGGTAGAACTGGACGAAGAGCGGGAGCTTGCCGTTCGGGAGACGGTAGCGCTCGCACAGCGGGAGCAGGAAGGTCTCCACGCTCTCGCGGTACCACTCGACGTGGTTGGACGGGACAAAGTACGCGGAGTCGTCGCTCAGCGGCATGAAGGAGTTGAAGCCCGCCTTGCTGTGGATAAAGTAGACCGGGTGGTCGTTCATCAGGCGGAGCATCACATCGTGGAAGTATTCGTATTTCAGAGCGGTGTCTGCGGGATACTGTCTGAGGATCTCGGTCGGGATGAGGTTGCCGTCCAGCTCCGGCTGGAAGGTCTGGGGATAGACGCGGATATCCGCGACCATGCTTACCGAGTCCACCGGGTGGTTGGTGCGGCTCTTGTATTTATACCGGGAGTAGACCGGGTTGATGCAGAAGCGCTGGGGAGAGGCGAAGGCGACGTCCTTGCGCTTTGCGGCGGGCATCATGCGCATGAAGAAGTGACTGCCGAACACGTCGCCCGGACGCGCGAAAACGGTGAAGTCGGAATTGAGCTCCCCGAGTGCGAGGTTATACGCCTCCGCCTCGGTCTTTCCGGGCGCGGAGATCACCTGCACGTTCGGGAACGCGGCGAGCTTCTCCTTCGCGTCCTGCTCGGCGGAAGCGTCCGCGACCAGCATGCCGATCTCGGCGGTATTGAATTTCTTTTGATTCTGAATGGATTCAGCGGTTTTCAGGATATAGCTGCCGGATTCAAGATATGGAATCAAGACGGTGACAGACATATGGTTCCCCTTTCCTTTGAGCGATCAGAAAACGCCCAAAGTCTAATATCATTTGATTTTTCCTAAATATTTATTTTACCATATATTCGCGGACTTTGTCAACCGAACCGCTATCATTAGTGAATAGTGGTTTGTAGGTTTGTCAATGATGTGTTACACATCAAGAAAGAATGACCTCTCCAGTATGTAAGAAGCGGTCAAGAAACTCTCGCGGAGATTTCCAGCCAAGA